>JBASAR010000051.1:0-6123 GCA_049650705.1 Pontixanthobacter sp.
CTCACAACGGAATGTTGTCATGCTTCTTCCACGGGTTCTCCAGCACTTTCCCGCGTAACTTCCGCAAGCCCAGCGCAATCCGCCGCCGTGTCGAGTGCGGGTAGATCACGTCGTCGATATAGCCCCGTTGCGCCGCGACGAAGGGGTTGGCGAAGCGGTCTTCGTATTCCTTCGTTTTCTCGGCGATCTTGTCGGGGTCGTTGCGGTCCTGGCGAAAAATGATCTCCACCGCGCCTTTTGCCCCCATCACCGCGATTTCCGCGGTGGGCCAGGCGTAGTTCAAGTCGCCGCGCAAATGCTTGGAGGCCATCACGTCGTAGGCGCCGCCATAGGCCTTACGGGTGATGACGGTGATCTTGGGCACCGTCGCCTCGGCATAAGCGAACAGCAGTTTTGCGCCGTGTTTGATGATGCCGTTATGCTCTTGCGCCGTGCCGGGCAGGAAGCCGGGCACGTCCACGAAAGTCAGGATCGGAATGTCGAACGCGTCGCAGAACCGCACGAAGCGCGCGGCCTTCTTCGATGAATTGATGTCGAGCACGCCCGCCAGCACCATGGGCTGGTTCGCGACCACGCCGACCGTGCGGCCTTCGATCCGGCCGAAACCGCATAATATGTTCCCGGCATGGGCGGGCTGCACTTCGAAAAAGTCGCCTTCATCCAGCACCTTACGGATCACCTCGTGCATGTCGTAAGGCTGGTTGGCATTGTCGGGGATCAGCGTGTCGAGGCTGGGTTCCTTGCGATCGAACGGGTCGCTGGTCGGACGTTCGGGCACGTCCTCGCGGTTCGACAGCGGCAGGAAGTCGAAGAAATCGCGCGTCGCCAGCAATGTCTCGATATCGTTCTCGAACGCAACGTCCGCCACGCTGGTCTTGGTGGTATGCGTCACCGCGCCGCCCAGTTCCTCCTGCGTCACGACCTCGTTCGTCACCGTCTTGACCACCTCTGGCCCGGTCACGAACATGTAGGAGCTGTCCTTCACCATAAAGATGAAGTCGGTCATTGCGGGGGAGTACACCGCCCCGCCCGCGCACGGCCCCATGATGAGGCTGATTTGCGGCACTACACCGCTCGCCAGCACGTTTTTCTGAAAAACATCGGCATAGCCGCCCAGCGACGCGACGCCTTCCTGGATACGCGCGCCGCCGCTGTCGTTGAGGCCGATCACCGGCGCGCCGTATTTCATGGCGTTGTCCATCACCTTGCAAATCTTCTCCGCATGGCGTTTGGACAGGCTGCCGCCGAACACGGTAAAGTCCTGGCTGAACACGTAAACCAGTCGGCCGTTGATCGTGCCACTGCCGGTGACCACACCATCACCGGGAAATTTCTGATCTTCCATGCCGAAATCGGTGCAACCATGTTCGACGAACTGATCGAGTTCTTCGAAGCTGTCCTGATCGAGCAGCACGTCCAGCCGTTCGCGCGCGGTCAGCTTGCCTTTGGCATGTTGCCCATCGATGCGTTTCTGCCCGCCGCCCATACGGGCTGCCTCCCGGCGGCGTTCCAACTCGGCGATATTGGCTGACATGCGATCCCCTGCATCCGTTTGTTCAGTCCCAGCCTTGGCGCGCGGCCTTCACCCGGTCAAGCCGAGCGGCGCGGCGGCACGATGCCATGGTCCACCAGACTGTGGACGGTATCCTCCAGCGACTGTTCGGCGGTGATATATTCGAAACCGAAAGCGTTTGTCGTATGACGGCCATCGACATCGCGAACGTGGCCGAGTTCGCCTTTTATCATCCGCATTTCCGGCATGAACGCAGCCAGTGCTTTCACCATGATGTCCGGCATTCTGCGGTGCGGCACGCGGTCTGCATATTCCGGCACGCGCTGTCGCAGGATTGCGGCCATATCCTGCAACCACAGGAAGCTGTGCGCGGCGGGGAAGCGTTCGCCGCGTACCGTGTCTGCATCCGCTTCGATCGCGAGGACATGTGCACGCGCCACGTCGCGCACATCGACTACGCCGACGCCCATATTGGGGATCATCGGAATGGAACCATCCAACAGCTTCTTCACGATTTCGACCGACGTCGACAGATCGTCGCTTGCCACGGGGCCGAGCACGGCGACCGGGTTGATGCTGCAATAAATCATATTGGGCGCGTGTTCGATCATCCAGTCGCGGGCGGCATTTTCGGCCAAGGTTTTGGATTTGGTGTAGGCGGATACGCCTTTTGCGGTCACATCGGTCCAGTCGGTGTGATCGAATTGGGTCTTGTTCCCCTGACCATAGGCAATCGCCGCGGCGCTACTGGTCTGCACGAAGCGGGTCACGCCGGCCCGTTCGGCAAACCGCAACGCACGCAACGTACCCTCGCGCGCGGGCACAACCAGCTCTTCATCGTTTTTGGGCACACCCAACGGAAACGGAGATGCAACATGCGCGACCGCATCGCAGCCTTCGTTGGCTTCCGCCCATCCCGCGTCCCGCATCAGATCCGCCTGGAACAGCTTGAGCCTTTCGCCGGCATCTGGCCAGCGGCGGCGCAGGCGTGGTTCGCTTTTCGCCGTGTCGCGCACGGTCGCGTGGACGCCGTGCCCTCTCGTAAGCAGCTGGTCGATCACCTCCCCGCCGATGAACCCCGTGCCGCCCGTTACCAAGATCGTTTTCGTCATTTCAAAAGCACCAGTTCTTCCGCCATGGTCGGATGGATCGCGGTGGTCGCATCGAAATCGGCCTTGGTCAGGCCCGCCTTCACCGCGACCGCCGCCGCCTGCATGATTTCCGGCGCTTCGGGGCCGATCATGTGGATGCCCACGATCCTGTCGTTATTCGCATCACAGATCATTTTGTACAGCGAGCGTTCGTTGCGCCCCGCCACGACGTTCTTCATCGCGCGAAAATCGGACTGGTAGATCTTGATCTCGCCTATTTTGGTCGCCGCCTCGCTCTCGCTCAAACCCACCGATGCGATCGGCGGATGACTGAATACTGCGCTTGGAATGCAGTTATGATCGACCGCGACGGGCGGACCGTCGCCGAACACCGTATCGGCGAATGCCTGCCCCTCGCGAATGGCGACCGGCGTCAGCTGCACGCGGTCGGTCACGTCGCCGACGGCGTAGATATGTTCGACATTGCTCTTGCTGAACCGGTCGACGATAATCTCACCCTTGTCGCCCGTCTCGACGCCCGCCGCGTCCAGCCCCAACCCTTCGGTATTGGGAACGCGGCCGGTGGCGAACATGACGCAATCGACGTCCATATCGTCATGGCCGGTCATCGATACCCGAAGGCATCCTTCGTCGGTTTTCTCGATCCCCCGGAACTCCGCGTTGAAACGGAAATCGATCCCCTTGGCGATACTGATCTGCAGCAGCCGGTCGCGCAGGGCGTGATCATATTGCCGTAGCAGCGTGTCCGACCGGTTGATGATCGTTACCTTGCTGCCGAATTCGTTGAAGATGCCGGCGAATTCGTTGGCGATGTACCCGCCTCCCGCGATCAGAATGCGTTCGGGAATGGCGTCGAGATGAAAGGCCTCGTTACTGGTAATGCCCAGTTCGTGGCCGTCGCATGGCGGCACATGTGGGCGGGCGCCGGCGGCAATCAGGATATGTTTGGCCGAAACCGCCTTGCCCGATGCGAGTGTGATTTCATGCGGGCCGGTGATCACCGCGCGTTCGTGAAAGATCTCGACATCGTGCGACGACAGGGTTTCGGTGTACAGCCCCTCGATCCGCGACACATCGTCGAGAACATGATCGCGCAGCTTGATCCAGTCGAAGCTGGCATTCTCCACCGTCCAGCCGAATTGCTGGCAATCTTCCAGATCCTCGGCAAAATGGGCCCCGTAAACCAGCATCTTTTTAGGTACGCAGCCACGAATGACGCAGGTTCCGCCGACCCGGTGTTCCTCCGCCAGCCCGACTTTCGCACCGTGGGAAGCCGCTACGCGCGACGCGCGAACCCCGCCGGAACCGGCACCGATAGTGAACAGGTCGAAATCAAAGTCAGGCATGAATGCTCCGGTCTTGCATTGGGAAATATGAGCCGCGCGCTAGCACCTATGCGGGTCCACGCAAATCTTGCCATGTCATAAAAGTGCGTCGCCCGAAAATCCGCCAACAGTTGACAGTCGCCACGGTTTGGCGTCGTTAACGCAGCATAATTTGGCGTGGTTAGCGCAAGGGGTGGGGTGAAATCATGGATGTACGATTTTCACAATCCGCCGAACCGCTACCGCATGGGCCGCTGGAACTTTATTTCGAAAATGAGGGCGAAATCATCGAACTGTCGCCCGATCGCGGGGGGCTGCCAGCCGGGTCGCCCGCACCCGACGCATTCAGCGGCAATGCGCCGCTTACCCAATCGCCGATGGCGGCCTATGTCGAGAAGGGGTGGCTAAACCGCATTCATGACGACGAATGCGGGCACGATGCGATCACGGCCACTTATATTCCCGGCGATATCATCAATCTCGACACGTTGGTGGAGGCCGAGCCGATTGGCCGGATATGCGCGCTGAATGCGGCGCGGATGAAAGTCATTCCCGTTCCGATGCTTCGCGCGGCGATGGAAGCGGACTTCGCCCTGACCATCAACGTCATTCAGCGCTTGGTTGCAGAAGCAGACTGGCTGCGCGAAGCACTGTCGGCGATGGGCCGACTGGATGCCAAGGGCCGGATCATTTATTATTTCGGCCAGATGCGGCGGCGGCAGATCGCGTACGGCACGCTGGATCGGCAAACGGCGCGTTATCCTATGCCCATTACCCAGCGGCATCTGGCAACCATGGTCGGCATTTCGGTCATCCATGCAAACCGCCTGACGAAAGAATTGCGTGAGACCGGGCTACTCACCCTGCGCGCGAAAACGATAAGTCTGCTCGATATAGACGCGTTCGAGAAAGCGTTTGCCGCCCTGATCCCGCCGGGTTGACGTTACCCCTGCCGCGAAGCCTGCCTTCCCCCGCTGGCTACAGTCCGGCGGATCTGAGCAGGGCCGCGGTGCTCGCATCGAATTGTGTGTCGCCTTTCTCGATCGACTTCGCCATCTGTTTGCCGAGTTCCACCCCGAACTGATCGAACGGATTGATCCCCAGCAGGACGGCGTTTGCGAAGGTCCGATGTTCATGAAATGCGATCAGCGCCCCGAAGGTCGCCGGATCCAGTTCGTCGCACAGGATCGTCGCGCTCGGTCGGTCGCCTTCGAAATGACGTGCACCGTCCGTATCCGCTTTCCCCACCATCAATGCCGCCCCTTGCGCGAAACAGTTGGTCAACAGGATGCGGTGATGTGCCGCGTCCAGATCGTCCCCCGGTGCGATAATGGCGATGAAGTCCACCGGCACCAGATGCGTGCCCTGATGCAACAGCTGAAACACGGCATGCTGCGCATCGGTGCCGACCCCGCCCCAGGTAATCGGCGCGGTGGGGCCGGTCACCGGATCGCCATCGGCAGTCACGCGTTTGCCGTTGCTTTCCATTTCCAGCTGCTGAAGATAGTCGGGCAGCAGCGCCAACCGTTCATCATACGCAAATACGGCCCGCGTCTGGCATCCGCGTACATGCGAATAATACAGATCCGCAAAGGCCGCGCGCAGGGGCAGGTTGGCCCGCCCCTCGCATCGGCGGAAATGTTCGTCCATCGCCCGCGCGCCCGCCAGAAATTCGGCGAATTCTTCCCAGCCGATGGCCAGAGCCAGCGGAAAGCCGATGCTGGACCATAAGGAATAGCGACCGCCGACACTGGCTGCGAATGGCAGGACGCGCGTTTCGTCGACCCCCCATTCCACCGCCTTTTCGGGGTTGGCGGTCAGGGCCACGACCCGGCCGTAGGGGTCCGCAACGCCGTTGTCTTCAAGCCAGCGCAGGGCACTTGCCGCATTGGTCATCGTTTCGGTCGTCGTGAAGGTTTTGGATGCGACCGCGATCAGGGTCTTGGCCGGATCGCAGGCGGCGAAGGCCCGTTCCAGCGCGACGCCATCGATATTGCTCACCACATGCACGTCCATTCGCGCCAGATCGTGGGTCAGCGCATCTATCGCCAATGCAGGTCCGAGCGCCGACCCGCCAATGCCGATATGGATGCAATGTTTGATATCGCCCATCACGCCGCCTTCGATGGCGTCTATCAGCATTCGCATCCGCGCATGAAGCGCCGCCGCCTCT
>JBASAR010000052.1:0-12963 GCA_049650705.1 Pontixanthobacter sp.
CCACGATGACGGTGTTGCCCAGATCTCGCAGGCGTTTGAGCGTCTCCAGCAGCCGGTCGTTGTCACGCTGGTGCAGGCCGATGCTGGGTTCGTCCAGCACGTAGAGCACGCCCGACAGCCCGCTGCCGATCTGCGAGGCGAGGCGGATGCGCTGGCTCTCGCCACCCGACAGCGTGCCCGAGGTGCGGTCGAGGTTGAGGTAGTCCAGCCCGACATTGTCGAGGAAGCCCAGCCGTTCGTTGATCTCCTTGAGGATGGCTTTGGCGATCTGGCTTTGCGTAGGATTGAGCTTGTCGTCGAGGCCGAGGAACCAGTCTTTCGCATCGGACACGCTCATGCGGGTCGGCACGCTGATGTCGATCGGCGCGTCGCGCGGACCGACCTTCACCGCCAGCGCCTTGGGGTTGAGGCGCGCGCCGCCGCAGGTTTCGCACGGCTGTGCGGTCTGGAACTTTGACAATTCCTCCCGCATCCAGGCGCTCTCGGTCTGCATCAGGCGGCGGTTGAGATTGCCGATGACCCCCTCGAACGCCTTTTGCACGGTGTATTGCTTGCGCCCGTCCTTGAAGGTGAGGGGCACGCGTTTGCCCTTCGTGCCATGCAGGATAACGGCGTGGGTGTCGGCCGACAGTTCGCTCCACGGCGTGGTCAGGTCGAAACCATACGCCTTCGCCAGCGACCCGAGGACCTGCATATAATAAGGCGACGGCGGGTTGGATTTCGCCCACGGCACCACCGCGCCTTTCTTGACCGACAATTCTTCGTTCGGAACGACCAGTTGCGGATCGAACAGCAGTTTTTCGCCGATCCCGTCGCAAGTCGGACACGCGCCCTGGGGGGAGTTGAACGAAAACAGCCGCGGTTCGATTTCCTCGATCGTGAACCCGCTGACCGGGCATGAGAAGCGTTCGGAAAAGACGATGCGGTTCGCGGGCAGGCCGGTGCCTTTCATCGCCCCGCCCGATGCGCCCTCTTCCTCCCGGCCGGGCACGACGCCATCCGCCAGATCGACATAGGCCAACCCGTCCGCCAATTTCAGCGCGGTTTCGAAACTGTCGGCCAGGCGCGTCTCCAGTCCGTCCTTCACCGCCAGACGGTCGACCACGACTTCGACATCGTGCTTCAGCTTCTTGTCGAGCGCGGGCGCTTCTTCGATGCCGTACATTTCGCCGTCGATCCGCACCCGGGTGAAGCCGGCTTTCTGCCATTCGGCCAGTTCGCGCCGATATTCGCCCTTGCGCGCGCGCACGACCGGCGCGAGCAAATAGATACGCGTCCCTTCCGGCAGGGCCATCACACGGTCGACCATGGTGGACACGGTCTGCGCCTCGATCGGTTCGCCGGTCGCGGGGGAATAGGGCACGCCGACTCTCGCCCATAGCAGCCGCATGTAATCGTAAATTTCGGTCACCGTCGCCACGGTGGAACGCGGATTGCGCGACGTGGTCTTCTGCTCGATCGAGATCGCGGGAGACAGCCCGTCGATATGTTCGACATCCGGCTTCTGCATCATTTCGAGAAATTGCCGCGCGTAAGCCGAAAGACTTTCGACATAACGCCGCTGCCCCTCGGCATAGATCGTGTCGAAAGCGAGCGAGGATTTCCCCGACCCCGACAGGCCGGTAATCACGATCAGCGCATCGCGCGGCAGATCGATGTCGATGCCTTTGAGGTTGTGTTCGCGCGCACCGCGCACTTTAATCTTGGAAAGAGCCATGGCCTCACAAATGGGTATGGGTTGCGGGAAGTTCCAGCGTAGCCCGAGGTGCACGCCGGCGTGGTCCGTGTTCACGCGATGTTCGCCCCCGTCAAGGGCACGCCCCCCCTGTCCCATCGTGCCGCAACGGCATCCATCAGTAGGTATTGATACGCATGCAGCGGGCAACCGCCCTGCGATCTTTGCGCCCTAATTACCGAAAGCCAGGAAGGTATTTACCGAATGGCACAGGCAAAGATGACGGGCAACACGCCCATGACCCTCGCACGGGCGGCCACCGCCCCGTGCGACGGGGTGAAGACGCATGATCCGCTGTTCAAAGTGGAAACCCGGATCGAGACCCTGAAGATGGTGTGCGATATCGAAAAACATTCGGTCGCGGCCAATGTGTCCGCCTGGCTGGTGATCGCCGTCGCATCGGCCATGTTGCCCAATGCAGGCGCGTTTGTCGTGCCTTTGCTCCTGCGCATCTGGGCCATGATGCTCAACCGGCGTGGCTGGGCCGAATTGCGCCGGCAGCTTGCGGACGATCCGCGAACCGTGCCCGATTTCCGCTTTTTGCGGTTATGCCTGTTCGCCGCCGGGGTGACCTGGGCGTTGCTGCTGTTTCCCCTATTGGCGCAAACCATGGTGCATCCCGCCCGCGTCGCGGTGGGCGGTACGGTCATCATGGCCATCGCGGTCATCTACAGCATGTTGGCACATATGCGGTCGGTCGCCGCCAGTCTGGCTGCCGGGTTCTTCACCGGTTTCGCGCTGGCGGTGCCGTGGCACGATCCCGTATTCTCTTTGATAGCCCTGGGGGGCACGGTGGCGATGGGCGGCTGCCTGATGGCCTTTTCCCATTCCGCCGCGCGGCAGAAGATCGCCACGGCGCGCACGCTGGTGCTCAACCGCCGGCTGGAAGTCGAACTGAACCATTCGCTGGGCAAGGCGCAGTTTCTGGCGACCCGCGATCCGTTGACCGGCCTGCTCAACCGGCGTGCCTTCTTCGACGGGACGCAGGCGTTCGCGGGCGACGGGGTGCAGCGTTTCCTGATGACACTCGATCTCGATCATTTTAAACAGATCAACGACGTTCACGGACATGAAGTCGGCGACCGGGTGCTGGTGGCGACCGCGCGCCAGATCCACGCATTGATCGACGAAATGCCCGGCGATGACCACCGCGCCTGCCGCTTCGGCGGGGAGGAATTCGTGATCCTGGCCTGCGATCTCGACGAGGTTGGCATCTATCGCAGGTCCGAGGAATTGCGCCAGAACCTGCGCAAAGTGCCGCACATTATCGACATGGTCGGCGAATTGGAGGTTTCCGCGTCGATCGGAGTCGCGCAAATCGGGGCGGACGAGGACATCGACGATGCGCTGCGCCGATCCGATCTGGCGATGTATCGCGCGAAGGATCGTGGTCGCGATCGGGTGGTAGTCGCGCCGGAACTTGCCTGTGCCGGATAAATCGAGCGGGGCCACCAATAGGGCGCAGGACGAACGCCGTGCCAACCCGTTTCGGACCTTTTCCCGGTTCGACCCGTTGATAAGACACAAGAACATGACAGCGTTCCGCCCATCCGCCCGTTCGGGGCGTCGATACGATTAGGCAGGCACGCTGGTAGAACGCACGAGAATGCATCGATGACGTCACGGCTGCCCACGCTTCCCCGTAACCCCTCCGCACAACCCCAAAACCCGACCCGCCGGGACCGGCTTATCGCGCGATTGCGCGCCCGCCATACAAGGATGCCGACTGCCAGTTTGGCGCAATCGGTATTCGGTCCGCGGCGTCTGAAACGTAAGACCGCGCTGGCCATATCCGCCAGCGTGATGGCGTCAGGATCTATCATCGCGCCGGCTATGAGCGAAACCATGCCGAACGTCGTGGAAAGCCGTTCCGAAATCCGTCTACCGGCCGAAAAGCTTACGACCAGCGCGGATATGAAGGAGGCGCTGATCGAAGAGGAAGGCGTGCGTTTCACCGTCTATCGCGACGGAGCGGGCCATCCCACCGTCGGGGTCGGACACCTGGTTCAGGCGCGCGACAAGATCGAAGTGGGCGATCGGATCAGTCGCGACGATGCGCTCGATCTGTTCGAACGCGATCTGGCGTTGGCCGAACAGGTGGTCGTACGCCTGGCCGGCGACACACCCCTATATCAGCATGAATTCGATGCGCTGGTGGACCTGGCATTCAATGTCGGCGAAGGATCGCTGTCGGTGCAGAACAGCCCCAGACTCAACGCCGCGATACAGGCACGGGATCATGAGGCGATTGCCGCGGAACTCGATTATATCCAGGCCGGGAATGCCACTGCCAAGGGGCTGGTCTATCGCAGCGAACGGCGTGTGGCGATCTTCACCGATGGTGCATACGACAATCCGCGCGGCTGAACCGCATGACAAAGCGCGTGTAGTGGTCCGAGCTTGACCCGCGCAATGTCCGGTTCAATATCCCGCTGCAATAGCTGCGCCAACGCAATTTTCGATCGAGGATAGACGATGAAGACGAACACCATCTGGGCGAGTGCCATGGCGCTCATATTGACTTCGGCCTGTACCACCACGGGCACAACGACGGGAATGGATCCTTCGATGACCGATGACACGGCTGCGGTAACAGCAATACCCGAAGGCACGGGCTATTTCGCCACGCAGAGCACGTTGCCGTTCCAAGCACCGGACTTCACCAAAATCTCGGACAGCGATTACCGCCCGGCGTTCGAACAGGGCATGGCGATCCATTCCGCCGAAATCGAAGCGATCAAGACCAACCCCGCGGCGCCGACATTCGACAACACCATCGTCGCGATGGAACAGTCGGGCGACATGTTGGGGCGTGTCGCGACGGTGTTTTTCGCGCTGACGGGATCGAATACCAACGACACGCTCGACGAAATACAGGCCGAGATCGGCCCGAAACTGAGCGCGCATAGCGACGCGATCACGCTGGACCCCGCCCTGTTCGCGCGGGTTAAGACCGTATACGACAATCGCGCCGGGGCGGGGCTTACGCTGGAACAGAACGCCCTGCTCGAAGACACGTATGAAGGCATGGTACAGGCCGGCGCGCTGCTGACCGAAGCGCAGAAGAACGACGTTCGTGCGCTCAACACCAAGCTGTCCGAAACCACGAACGAATTCGGTCGGCTGGTGCGCGAAGGCACCGTCGTCAACGCACTTGTCGTCGATACGCGCGAAGAACTCGCCGGCCTGTCCGACAGCGCGATCGATGCGGCGGGGAAGTTGGCCGAAGAAAAAGGCATGGCGGGCAAGTTCGCGATCGCTTTGCAAAACACGACGCAGCAGCCGGTCCTGCCGAACCTCGAAAACCGCGCCACGCGTGAGAAGCTGTTCAAACTGTCTACCAACCGGAACGATCAGCCGGGCGAGTTCGACACCCGCATGCTGATCGCCGAAATCGCCGGTTTGCGCGCGCAAAAGGCGGCCCTGTTCGGACAGCCAGACTGGGCCAGCTATGTCATGTACGACCGGATGGCCAAAACCCCCCGGACCGCACTCGATTTTATGGAACAGATGGTCCCCGCCCTCGCCGCGACGCAGCGGCGCGAGGCGGGTCTGCTGAACGCCAAGATCGCCGAGGATGGGGGCGCTTTCGAGGTGCAGCCTTGGGACTGGTACCGCTATGCCGAGAAGGTGAAGGCGGAACGCTATGCCTTCGACGAAAGCGCGGTCGAACCGTATTTCCAGCTGGATCGCGCGGTGGAAGACGGCATTTTCTTTGCGGCGAACAAGCTGTATGGTCTGAATTTCGAGCGGCGCACCGATCTGCCGGTATATCACCCGGACGTCAGCACCTATACCGTGTTCGATCGGGACGGCAGCGAGTTGGGCGTGTTCTATTTCGACCCGTTCCAGCGCCCTTCCAAACGCGGCGGCGCATGGATGAGCAACTTCGTCGATCAAAGCTACCTCGACCAAACGAAGCCCGTCATTTACAACGTGCTGAACATTCCCAAGGCGGCGGCGGGCGAGGTGCAGCTGGTCAGTTTCGACAACGTCAACACGCTGTTCCACGAATTCGGGCACGCGCTGCACGGCTTCTTCGCCGATCAGCAATATGCCAGCATTTCCGGCACGGCGACCGCGCGCGATTTCGTGGAATATCCCAGTCAGGTGAACGAGATGTGGGCGACCGATCCCGCGATCCTGCAGAATTATGCCAAGCATTATGAAACGGGCGAGACCATTCCGATGGAACTCATCGCCAAGATCGAACGCGCGGCGACGTTCAACCAGGGATACGATTTCGGCGAAGTGGTGGAAGCCGCCCTGCTCGACATGAAATGGCACGCCTTGAGCCCGAGTGAAGCCGCCGCGATCGACACGCCGGCGAAGGTCGATGCGTTCGAACGCAATGCGCTGAAGGAACTGGGCCTGGAAATCGATCTGGTGCCGCCACGCTATCGTAGCACCTATTTCAACCATATCTTCAGCAGCCCGGCAGGCTATTCGTCCGGCTATTACAGCTATTTGTGGACCGAGATGCTCGACCGCGACAGCCGCAAATGGTTCCGCGACAATGGTGGGCTGACCCGCGCGAATGGCGATCATTACCGGCAAACCGTGCTGAGCCGCGGCGGTACGATGGACTATTTCAAGATGTTCGAAAACTTCGCCGGCCGCCAGCCGGACGTGACGCCCATGCTGGAAGCGCGCGGCCTGATCGCGGGCGATGCCGATGCGGAGGATATTTCCGACGGTGCCTTGCCCCCGGCGGCGGTGGGCGATTCGGTCAGTCGGTAGGGAATGAACGGCGGGGCGGCTTCACAGCTTGCCCCGCCATTTCAAAGATTGCCGGTTCAGCGCGTCCATATCGGCGGTTCCGGCGATGGCGTCCTGCCCCAGCGCGATCGCTTTTCCAAGCTGCGCATCGGTTGCGTGGCGGTACGCCGGACTGGCGATCGTCTCTTTCCAATATCCGCCTACCGCATGGTCGAGCAGGATGCGCTGGAAACAATGGTCGAGATGCACCGGCCAATCACGTTCCCGTGCGAGCGCCGGCATATCGCGCTTCGTCAACGTGTTCCATTCTGCGACCAGTTCATTCGCTGCCATGGTCGCTTAACGGATCACGCCGCGACCAGTGCCCGCGCGCCGCGTCCGCCGATCCAGCACATCGTTGCGTGCCAAACCTGCGCGATCGTCGGTTCGGACAGCGCCTCCTCCGGCGTGCCGAACGCCGCGAAGCGCCCTTCGTCCAGCACCAGTACGCGGTCCGCATGGTTCATCGCGGCGGCGAGGTCGTGCATGACGACGATCACGCCCGCCCCGGCATCCGCCTGCGCACGCAAATGCCGCAACAAGCGCAATTGATGCGCGATGTCGAGCGCGGCCAGCGGCTCGTCGATCAGCAACCAGCGCGGTTCCCCCGCGAGCACCCGCGCCAGCAAAGCCCGTGCCCGTTCCCCGCCGGACAGCGTGGACACCGGTCGATCCGCAAACCCTTCCAGCTCCATCGCCACAAGGGCCGCATCGATCGGCGCGAAGGCCGTATCGCCGAATGGCAACCGCCCCAATCCGACCAGATTGCGCACCGAAACGTCCCACGCGACTTCGCCCTGCTGGGGAAGATAACCCACCGTCCGCGCGCGCGCTTTGTTCGTCAGCGATGCCAGCACCGTATCGTCCAGCCGAACCTCGCCCGCATCGGGTGTCAGCAACCCGGCCAGAACCGAGAGCAGCGTGGATTTGCCAGCCCCGTTCGGCCCGCAGATCGCGGTGACCCGCCCCGCGCCGAACGCGGCGGATACGTCGTCCAGCCGCCCCGCCAGCGATATGCGATCCGCCTGCAACATCACGCCCACATCCCGCCCGTGCCGCGCCGCATCTTCATCAGCAACCACAGGAAAAACGGCGCGCCAATAAGGCTCAGCGCGATACCAAGCCGCAATTCCGTCACGGTCGGCAAGATGCGCACCACGCTGTCTGCGATCAGCACCAGCAACGCGCCCGCCAAAGCGCTCGGCACGATAAGCGAGGAGGGTTTGCGGTCCGTCAGCGGGCGGACCAGATGGGGCACGATCAGACCGACGAACCCGATGATGCCCGCCACCGCCACGCCGCTTCCCACAGTCAATCCGACGCCCGCGATCAGCCACGCCTGCAGCACGCCGGCGCGCATTCCCATGGAGCGTGCGGCATCCTCCCCCAGCATCATCGCATCGAGATCGCGGCGGGCCATCATGAAGCAGGCGATGCCGAGCGCGGTGAACGGTGCGGCGATGCCGACTTCGCGCCAGCTGCGATCGGTCAGCGCGCCCATCAGCCAGGTCACGATCTCGCTCATGGCGAAAGCGTTGGGGGCGAAACTGATGGCGAGGCTCATCAACGCGCCCGCCAGGCTGGCGATCATCATGCCCGCCAGCGTGAACAGCGCGATGCCCCCCGTGCGCCCCGCAATCAGCGCCAGCAGCGCCATCGCTCCGCCCGCGCCTATGAGCGCGAATGCGGGGAGCAGCCATGCGTCGAGCGTCGCCAGTCCGAGGATGGGGCCGACCCAGAAACTTGCCACCGCACCCAGCGCCGCGCCGGGTGCGATGCCGAACAGTCCCGGATCGGCGAGGGGATTGCGCAGATAGCCCTGCATCGCCGCCCCCGCCGCGCCAAGTCCCCCGCCAACCGCCAGCGCGAGTACGGCACGCGGCAGCCGCAGTTGGGCGAGGATGACCATGGCATTGGGCGTCGTGTCGAAATCGAGCCATACGCGTCCGGCGTACAGCGAAGCCGCCGCCGCGACTGCGATGAGCGCCACCAACGTAAGGTTCAGCCGGGTCATGCCGCGTTTCGTATGGCGCGCAGGCGGCCCAGCGCGCGAATGATCGTCGGGCCTCCGCAATAGAGGAGTGAGGAGCTGAACCCGGCGACGTCGATCGCGCCGGTCTTCGCCAGCGTGCCGAGCGCGGGGTGATGCTGCCCCCGCTCCTGCCCGGCCAGCAACAGCACGTCCGGCGGATCGGCCAATACCTGTTCCAGCGACAGATAATCCGCCTGCCCCAGCCCCATCGCGGCGCTGTGGCTGGTGAAACCTGCGATGGCGAGCAATTCGCCGACCAGCGCGCCCTCCCCCGCGACGATACCGGCAGGTTGCCACAGAACGGCGCTACGGGGGTGGTCCGTTTGTGTGTCGCGCACGGCCGCGTCGATGCGCGCGATCAGTGCCGCGCCCTTTTCGGGATGGCCGGTCATGTCCGCCAGATCGGCAATCTGCGCCCTGCTGTCGTCGATCGAAGCGGCGATGCCGACCGTCTCGACCCGAATGCCCAGATCGGTCAGAGCCGCACGGGTCGCGGGGGCCATGAAACTACTGCCGACGACCATATCGGGGGCCAGCGCGACGATCTCCTCCACCGTACCGCCCGTCGCCGGATATTGTCGGGCGGTGGCGAGGTCCATCGACGTGCTTTTGGCGTCCTGGCTGTAATGCGACACCGCGCGCAACTGCCCCTGCCCCGTCACCTCGGCCAATATGGCGTCGGTGCAGGGGTTGAGGCTGACGATGGTGGGGTATTTATCGCGCGCTGCCGGTTCGACAGGTCCGCTGCACCCAACCAGCATCGTCATTCCTGCGAACGCGGGAACCCAGAGTTTCAGCGTGCGCCGGATTGCTTTGGGCCCCCGCTTTCGCGGGAATGACCGAAGGGAGGTTCGATGCACTAAAACGCCGCCCGTGCCCCCAAGAAAGCGCCGCGTCCCGGCGTCCCGTAACCCGCCGCAGTCTGGTATTCATGGTCGAACAGGTTCTCCACCCGCCCGAAGATTTCGAACGCATCCCCGACCGGCAGCGATCCGCGCAGGGTCACGACCTGATAGCCGTCCAGCCGGGTGAAATTGCCGGCATCGTCGAAACTGTCGCCGACCATGCGAATGTCCCCGCCCAGAGTGAGATCGGCCAGCGGCGTGATCCAGTCGGCGGACAGGGTCAGCGCGTTGCGCGGGCGGCGGGCCAGCACATTGCCCTCGTTCGCGGCCCCGTCCGTCCGGTTTTCGGTGTCGATAAAGGCATAGGCTGCGCGCACGCCGAACCGGTCGGACGGGTTGGCGCCGAACTCCAGCTCGACCCCTTCTGCGCGGACCTGCCCGACATTGTCGTATGTGCCGAACGGGCGCGGATTGTCCGGATCGATGCAGATGGAAATGGGGTTGGCGAAACAGCCGACGAATTCGATCTGGTTTTCCGCGTCGCGGCGGAAGGCGGTGGCGGCCGCGTAAAACGGCTGGCTGCGATCGTTCCAGGCGATGCCCAGGTCGTAACTCGTGCTGGTTTCGGGCTGGAGTTCGCCATTGCCGAAATCGCTCAGCAACTGGAACAGGCTGGGTGCCTTGAACCCCTCCCCCACGCTGGCGCGCAGGCGGATGTCGTTGGCAATCTCGTAGCTTATGTCCGCACCGAAACTGGTCGCGCCGCCGAAATCCGCGTGATCGTCATGCCGAACGCCGACATGGCCGGACAGCGCACCGAATTCCACGCCCAGCTGGGTGTAGGCTCCGGTGATGCGTGTCTCTTGTCGGGCCGCGAAATTGGTTTCGAAGGCGGTCCATTCGCTCGCCCCCCCGAAATTGACGATCAACGGCCCGATCGGCCGCCATTCGCCGCGAATGTCGATGCGGTCGGAATGGCCATCGCTGGCGAAGCCCGGCTCGGTCGCATCGGCCGTATTGAAATTGTCCCGCTCCGTATCGGCGAAGCTGTAGGATGCGGTGACGAACAAGGGCCCGCTGTCGTAGCGCGCCCCGGCGGCGGCGGAATATTGGACGGTTTCCTGAAATTCGTCCGTAT
The DNA here is from genome assembly GCA_049650705.1 of Pontixanthobacter sp. Taxonomy (GTDB): domain Bacteria; phylum Pseudomonadota; class Alphaproteobacteria; order Sphingomonadales; family Sphingomonadaceae; genus Pontixanthobacter. Next base: position 10,509 of record JBASAR010000052.1, read on the forward strand.
CGGCCAACACGAATGCCGGGGCGGGCGTACCGTCGATCTCCAGCGTCCCTACGGCGTAACGTCCACGCGCGAACAGGGATACGGCTTCGGTCAGATAGACGCTCGCCCGCGCAGTGCCGGAATATTGTTCGAACCCGTCCGCTTCGGTGCCGGCATCCGCCGCGGAAAAGCCGTCCGTCGTGACATAGCTGCCCGACAGGCCGAGATAGCCCAGATCGTTCTGCACCCCGCCATGCGCGGTCGCGTAAAGCCTGTCGCGTGCGCCATATTCGGCGCTGGCGTTCACGCCGGTATCGTCGCGCGTGCTCGCGATCAGCACGCCGCCGACCGCGTCCGATCCCCAGATGGTGGAGTTGGAGCCGCGTAGCAGATCGATCTTGTCGAGATTGCCGGACAGCAGATTGCCGAAATCGAAACCGCCGGCGGGCGATGCGGGATCGGCGACTCTGACGCCATCGATGAAGGCCAGCAGTTGCTCCGCTTCCGCCCCGCGCACGCGTATACCGGTGAAACCGCCGAGCCCGCCATTGCGCGTGGTCGCGACGCCGGGTGCGCGTTCCAGCACGCGCGTGAGGTCGGGCCCCTGCACGCTTTCGATTTCCTCGCGGCCGATGATGGTGACGGCCTGGCCGGTATCCTCCACTTCGGAAGGACTGCCCGTGGCAGTGATGGTGATCTGCGTTTCGGGCAGGCGATAGTCGGCCAGAACGACCGGATCATCCTGTGCCACTGCGGGATGGGAGACAGCACAACTCAACAATAACAAATATTTACGCATCATACTTCCTTGTCATAAGCGAAGTCGCCCATGACGGAAGCGGCCGCACGCATTCGCGGCCCTGCCATCTGCCATCGGTACACCCCGCCCGCGACATGAACGACACGCATGGGCAGGTCTCCTGGCTCCCGGATCGATGCGCCGCCCGCCGCCTTCCCAATTCCGCCGAAGCGCAATCAGTGGCACGATGGGGGCCGCGCTCCCCGGTCACAGTTGCGGGGGCAGCAGAGGACTGGCCGGATGGACCGGCGCACCTCTTTCCCTCTTAGGACCGCGTCGTTCGCAACGAACCACGCGGCCAACCCATGACGTCGCGGCCCCGATAGGCGACGCTCCCATTCGCCGCAAGCCCGCCTGGCGGTCAGCCGGTGCCTTTAACGTGTCCTTCACCCTGCGCCTTAACCGCGCGATGTCGCCTGTGCCGTTAGAAGACAGCGCGCGCGCCGCAACGGCGCCCCCTCCCGCCATACGCTATGCGCGCAGCCTTCTTTCCTTCCAGACGAGCCATTCCTGACCCAACCGCCGCCCTGCCCGCCCACCGATCGCACCGCCGCTTTCCAGGCGCGGATGCGTGCGCGCCCGGTATCGCGCAGAAGGGCGCTTTGGCAGCGGTGGACGGCGCGGCATCGCGGGCGGCGTCTGACCGCTCTGGCAGTCGCGATTGCCGTGCCCGCCATGGCTGCGCCGTCGGCCTGGGACGCAATCGACCGCGGCGGCCCGATCGATGCACCCGCCGCGCCGCGCGCCATGCCCTTCGAGAGGGCGGGCTACAGTTTCCCCGGTTCCGCCTTCTATTACCTGGAGGAATCGCCGCGCATGGTTGCCGCGTTGGAGGACCTTGAACTTGCCGTGTTCGACCCCTCGGGCATCGGCGGCGCGAACGGCCCCCCGCGGGCGGCGCTTGCCATCCCTGCAAACGCAGGCCCCGCCGCGCGCGGCTTCACCATGTCGGGCGGTGGGCTGGATCGCGCGCGCGCGCTCGATTGCATGACCAATGCGATCTATTACGAAGCGGCAGGCGAGGCGGAAGGTGGGCAGCGGGCGGTCGCACAGGTGGTGCTCAACCGTGTGTCGCATCCCAGCTACCCCAACAGCGTATGCGGCGTGGTGTTTCAGGGATCGCAGCGGATGACCGGTTGCCAGTTCAGCTTCACCTGCGACGGATCGATGCGGCGCACCCCGTCGGCGGGGGCGTGGGCGCACGCGCAGCGGATCGCCCAACGCGCGCTATACGGATCGGTGTTCGAACCCGTGGGTCTGGCGACGCATTATCATACGGTGTGGATCTACCCCTATTGGGCACCCAGCCTCGATCATATCGGCACCATCGGCGCGCACCGGTTCTACAAATGGAAAGGCAATGCCGGGAAAGCCTCCGCCTTTCGCGCACGTTATTCGGGAATCGAACCGGCAGCGGCGCGCCCGGGGCGGGCCCCGAACGACGGCCGGGCCGCGACCGATCCGCTGGGCCGCGCCGATCCCATCGCCCTTGCCAGGGCGTACGAGCAAGGCCGTTTGCAGGGGCAGAAGAGTGCCGCCTCCCTTGTCGCAACCGTGCACATCGCCGGACCTGCCGCCCGCCAAATCCCAGGCGCCGAACAGCATGGCAGCGGAACGATATACGGCGATACGAGCCGCCGCGCCCGCAACCTGCCGGAAAGCGGAAAGGTCAAAGCG
>JBASAR010000053.1:0-1624 GCA_049650705.1 Pontixanthobacter sp.
CGCCCACCGTCGATGCCGCACCGGAAGCCATCGCCGGCGTGGCGGGTCTGGCCAACCTCAGCGAGAAGATCGGCCGCAACGTGAGCATGGACAGCGCGCCCGTCAACCGCGTGATCGGTGATGAAGGTTTCACCATCGGCGAAGGCGCCAACGAAACGCTGGTGATGTTCAACGAACGCCCCAGCCCGAACATGCCGAACCAGGAAGGCCATGTCGACGTCAACCCGCCGTCCAACGTCAAACTGCGCGGCGAAGTGCGCGAATTGGCCGTCTCCGATCTGCCCGAATCGGTGAAGACCGATCTGCGGGGTAAGAATCCCGCCTACATCTTTGCCGATCTGGTCGAAGTGGTGAACTGAGGAACCGGCGATGAAGAACGAAGATCGGTTCGGGGACCTCGATGCGATGGACGATTGGCAGTTGCAGAATAGCGATCAGGACATCCGCGGCTGGCCACTCATGTCCCAATCGGATGAACGTTACGGCGTTATCGCGGACCTGCTCGTCGATAAGGAAAAGGCGCATGTGGCCGCTATCCGCCTCGACGACGGGCGCATGTGCGGGGTCAACTTTCTCGAAATCCTGAATGACCGGGTCGTCTATCGCGATCCCGAACCGGATTACGTTCCGATCTATCACAAGGTAACGTCGCGCCGCAGCTAGATGGTTGATGATGTTCGAAACGCCGCATCCCCGGTCACGGGAATGCGGCGTTTCACATGTATGCGTCAGAACCCCCAGGGTGGCGGAGGCGGCGAGATCGGGCGGGTCAGATCGAAAGCGACGCGAAAATCGCGATCCTGCGGCGCGCCTCTCGCGACATTGCGTTCCAGCGCATAGGTGAAGCGGGCGTCCGGCATGCGCGCCGGGTCGACCGTCACATGCCAGATATTGGTGACGGACGCGTCCAGCCCGTGCAGCCGAAACATCGCGATACTGTCGTCGTCCACCGGAAAGCTCTGACGCGTTTGAGTACCGGTATCGGCCGTATCCCCGCCATAGAGGGTGACCGCATCGGATATACCATCCTCATGCCGATGATCGTGTTTCAACCGGATGCGGGTATCCTCCCCTTGGCCCAATCGCGTAAAGATCCAGGTCCGCGACCGGTTCCAGCTGCCATCGGCATTGCGGATATGAAACGGTACCGCGATCCGCGCCGCGTCGCATTCGCGCACATGCATGACCATCGCCGCACCGCGCATGTCGGCATCGGCCGCATCGTCGCTCACGAGTGAACCGGCATAGGCCTCCCCGCAATGGTTTTCCAGCGCCGCCCAAAACCGGTCCTGCGGGGTAGCTGATAGTGCGTCCGTAGGCGGCGTAACGCAGCCTGCCAGCACGAGGCTTAGGAGGGGGAGGGTGGTTGTGTTCATGCGCACCGATCTGCCACGCCGCCGCATGCCGTGCAACATCGCGCGCTTCGGCTTCCCCTCGCTTTGGCTATTGGCTAGACCGCGCGCATGAGTGTGACCCAAACCCGTAGCGTGCTGAACAAGGCGGAAACGCTGATCGAGGCGCTGCCGTATTTCCAGCGCTATGCCGGTCGCACTTTCGTGGTCAAATATGGCGGTCACGCGATGGGCGACCCCAAGGCGGCGCGCGAATTCGCGGAAGATATCGT
>JBASAR010000054.1:0-1811 GCA_049650705.1 Pontixanthobacter sp.
CAGTTCGACCGTCGGGTAAGCATCGACTTGCTGTTCACCCACCATTGCTGCCGACAGATCGGGCCCGCGGCCACGCACTAGGATGTCGTCGATTTGCAGCTGCGAATCGAAACCCTTGACTGGACGCCCCCCTTCAATGGCATCGCCAACGATTTGGCCCTCGATGACGTTGGCCAAGCGCAGATAGCGAGCCTCATCGCCTTCCGGCGCGGGCGTCGCTCCCATGCTGATGTCAGAGATGTCGCTCAGTCGCTTCATGAAGATGCCTTTATGCCAGCATCCGGCGTAATGCAAGTTCTTTGGTGTGAACAACTTCAAACCCAGATTTCCAGAAGTGCGCCTGGTTTTTAATGGCTACCCTGCCGGGCGACCTGCTCTATACGCTGGCGCAGACCGGGCCTTTAGTCCCGGCCCATCCGGGTGACGATCAGGAGCAGTTCGAAGCGGCGCGGGAATTCCTGGCGGACGCGCTCTGTCCCGCGCATTCTGCGCTCCTGAGGGCGCGGCATCCTTGAGCTAACCCGCAGGCACTCTTGCCTCTCTCATTGCCGGACGCCCGCTGGCGCACTGATCGCGCGCGCAGGGCCTCCGTCGGCTTCGCGCCGTTGCAAGGGTGCCGATTTACTCTGGATCGCAAGGCGATCCTTTGGGATGGCCGTTGAGGGCTTCCTTTTCATCGTGTTCGACCAAGAGTATCGACCGAACATATTGCAATTGCGACGCGGTCGATCCCGCGACTACAAGCACTTAATGACCGCCCGCTACAAACTGCCGAGGAAAGAGCCAATATGAGCGACATCAAACTTTACCGAATGGCTCAGGGCGGCGTTGCCGAGTTGTCCGGTGGAGCAGTCGCACTGGAGAAGTCGCTGCAGACTTTGTTCGAAGCCAATCTTGAGAGCCTTCTCGGCATCCGGTTTCTTGCGAGCGAGTTCATCACCAACGAGGGCGGCCGGATGGACAGCCTCGGGATCGACGAGAACAACAGCCCGGTGGTGATCGAGTACAAGCGTTCATCAAACGAGAACGTGATCAATCAGGGCCTATTCTACCTCGACTGGCTGATGGGACACCGCAAGGACTTCGAGTGGCTTGTGCTGGAAAAGCTCGGCAAAGACGCGGCCAAAGCCGTTGATTGGTCAGGGCCGCGCCTGATCTGCATTGCCGGTGATTTCGGGAAGTATGACGAGCACGCGGTCAAGCAGATGAACCGCAATATTTCGCTCATCCGCTACCGAAAATTCGAAGGCGACCTCTTGCTACTGGAGCAACTTACCTCGGCTAGCGCGAAGGGCCCGACTTCAGTCGCTGTGCCCGCTGCACCAACTGGCACCAAGCCAAACTACAAAACCATCGAGGATCAGATGGCGGAGGCTCCCCAGGCTCTGACCGACCTCTACCACCTGATGTCGGACTTCATGCTGGCACTTGGCGACGACGTCGAAACCAAGACGACCGCCTATTATGTGGCCTTCCGGCGCATCAAGAACTTCGCCAGCCTTGAGTTCCGCAATCAGGCCAAGAAGCTGCTGGTCTATGTCAAGGTCGATCCCGACTCTGTCGTGCTTGAGCAGGGATTCACGCGTGACGTGCGCGGTATCGGTCATTTCGGCACTGGCGATCTTGAGATCACGATCCAGAGTTCCGCCGATTTCGAGAAGGCCAAGCCGCTGCTGGAAAAGTCCTACGAAGTTTCCTGATCACGCTATGCCGCAAGCGATGGATTTCCTCCGCGTCGTTTCGGCCTCGTTTTGAGCACCCTTACTGGCCGCACGCGGTCAGTCTTCAAGGCCCGGCCCGCGCCGGTTCGC
>JBASAR010000055.1:0-6304 GCA_049650705.1 Pontixanthobacter sp.
ATGTCACGACGTCACCGCGCCGTACTTAGTCGAGCGCATCGCGAAGGCATTCCGCGTCGCCGGGGCTCGATAGCAAATAGTCCGTTTCTTCCATCGAACGATAGCGTGCGAGGGACATCGTCACGACCAGCTCGCTGTTACGGCGGGTCGCGATGACCTCGTTTGATTCATCGACAGCCTTGTTCATCGATCATTTCGGATTGTTGCGGGCATCGCTGTACGAAAGGACGTCGATCCATATTTTCTGCACCTGATATGTACGGGGAATTGGACCGGCGAAAGGTCGAAGCGTAACGTGTTGACACATCTGACACTGTTCAGGGGGCGGAACGATCCGCGCCCCGGAACCCATCGATGCCTATCCATCCACCCCCTTCACCTTGCCCCATTGGCGGGCGGCGGTGTAGCCGAGATAGCCGGTACCGAAGAGGGCGTAGAGCGGTTCGGGCAACCCGGCGAGATAGGCGTTCATACCCTGCGCGATGTCGCGCGCGGTCACCGGACTGAATGCGGCGAGGATGCCCATGGGCAGAGCGGCGAGCAGCAGGATATACATGACATAGAGGAAGCTTGGCCGGGCGCGGCTGGTCCATGGGTCTTTCGATTGTGCTTCTGCGACAATGGCGGACAGGCGGGCCTGAACCGCCGCAAGTTCGTGGCTTCCTTCCAGACGGATAAGTTCGAGCTTGGCTTTGGCACGCGCGTCCTTGTCGGGAATAATTTTGTCGATCAACGAGGCGATGGGGCCGATGAGGGATTCGATGAGAGGCATAGGGGACACTCCGGTTGTTGGAGTTCATGCGGCTAACCAAATCGGTTTGTGTAGGAAAGTTCGCCGTTCCCGGCCAAGCTGTGCTCGGTCATGAGGTCCTATGCTACGCTGTCCAGCAACGCCGTAGCCCGTGCCAAATGCGGTCGATCCAGCATCGTACCGTTCACGCCTACCGTACCTGCACCCGGATTGGCGGCGAAAGCGGCGACAATCGCCCGCGCTTCGGCCAGTTCCCGCTCGCTCGACGTGAAGGCGGCATTGATGACGGGTACCTGCGCAGGGTGAATGGCGAGCATGCCGCGATAGCCCTGACTGCGGACCATTTCCGCCCGCGCGCGCAAACCGTCCAGATCGCGAAAATCGGCCTGGATCGTCTCGATCGGCAGAACGTCCGCGGCCACCGCGCCCAGCAGGCACAGGCTGCGCGCCAGTTCGAATGTCGGCATATACTGCCCGTCCGGCGCGAACTGCACACGCGCACCCAGCACGGCGGAAAGATCCTCCGCCCCCCAACTCATCGCCACGAGCCGGTTCGCACCAGGATAGTCGCCCGCATAATCGCCGCAATGAAACATCGCCTTCGCCGTTTCGGTTACCAGCGCGGCGATCCGCGTCGTTCCGACTTCGATGCCATCCCGCGTCTCTAGCTCGGTCAGCATCGCATCCAGCGCAGAGATATCGCCACACCCTTCCGCTTTGGGCAGGAAGATACCGCCGGGGCGGGCAGGCATGACCGCCTCCAGATCGGTCGAGGTGTCCCCGCCGGACAGGGGATTGACCCGCACCCACAGACGTTCGCGTTCGGTCTGCTCTTCCAGAAATTGGCGAACCGCCTGCCGCGCTGCCGGTTTGGCGTCGGGCATGACGGAATCTTCGAGATCCAGCAGCACGATATCGGCGCGGTCATGCCCCTGCGCTTCCGCCGCCTTCGTCATTTTCCTGACGCTGTCGCCCGGGGCGAATAGCCATGATCGGGCCGAAAAAGGCTGGGGGGGTGATGCGGACATGACGGGCGTTCTCCTATACCCGCCGTGAAGTAGGGCGGAGACCGTCGCCGCATCAAGGAAAATTCCGCTGGTCGGGACGAGAGGATTCGAACCTCCGACCCCTACACCCCCAGTGTAGTGCGCTACCGGACTGCGCCACGTCCCGATCAGCGGAAGCGTCGCCTATAGGCAGGCGGGCGGATGGGTGCAACATTCCTCTCGCCCCCATACCGATAATCGCGTGTATCGCAGTGCCCGTATCATCGCATTGCGGGGCGCATCCAATGCTGCTAGGCGCGCCCCCTTGATGGCTCGGCCGCAAAGTGCGCGCCGCGCGCAATCGTATAATGACATCCAGCGACAGGTTGCCCCACATGTTCGACGTTCTTGCCGCCGCCGCCCCGGTTTCCGGGCAACCCGGCTGGACCGGAATCATTCCCTTCATCCTGATGGGCCTTATCTTCTGGTTCCTGATCATTCGCCCTCAAATGAAGCGGCAGAAGGAACATCGCGAGAAGATCGGTGCGCTGAAGAAAGGCGACAAGGTCGTCACCGCCGGCGGACTGATCGGCCGGATCGTACGGATCGACGATGATTATGCCGATATCGAATTGGGTCAGGGCGTAAAAGTAAAGGCCGTGCGCAGTACGATCGGCGACGTCGTGCCCCCCACCGGCAAGGCCGCCAATGACTGATCGGTCGCGCCTGTGCGTCTGCGCAAACGTCCAACTCCGTAAGGTCACGCGATGCTAGAATTTCCGACCTGGAAAAAGGTCTGGCTGTGGGGCCTGACATTGTTGGCGGCCTATGCCGCATTGCCATCGCTCCTGTCGGCAACCAGTGTTCGTTGGCCCGACATGCTGCCGAACCCGACGGTCAATCTGGGGCTCGATCTGGCCGGGGGCAGTCACATCCTGCTCGAAGCGGACGCATCGCAGGTTTCGGCGCAGCGGCTTGAAAACATGGAAGAAACCGTGCGTTCGGCCCTGCGATCGGCGGAACCGCGCATCCGGGCGGGGGATTTCTCGACCCGGGAAGGCCGACTGAGCTTTCTGGTCGACAACCGGGCGGATGTGGACCGCACGCGCGAAGCGTTGCTGCCGGCGATCAACGGGCAGGGCATCACCGCCGAGTGGGATCTGAACATCGTCGATGAAACCCGCTTCGTTCTGACGCAGACGGGATCGGGCACCGAAACCGCCGTGAACGATGCGATGGACAGCGCGACCGAGGTCGTCCGCAAACGGATCGACGCGCTGGGTACGCGCGAACCGACCATTCTGCGGCAGAGCGACACGCGGATCGTCGTGCAGGTTCCCGGTTTGGGCGATCCCGAACAGCTGAAGGAATTGCTGGGCCAGACGGCCAAACTGGAATTCAAACTGGTCGACGATCAAGCGTTGCCGACCGATGTGGCGGCGGGCATTGCCCCGCCGGGGAGCCGTATCTACCCCTACGCAGGCAGCACGCCCGGCGAAGGGAGCGGCATCGCGGTCAAGCGGCTGGGCGGGATACAGGGCGATTCGCTGACCTCCGCCCGCGCCGGGGTCGATCCGACCAACAACCAGCCGGTCGTCAACATTCAGTTCGACGGGCAGGGCGGGGCGAAATTCGCGAAGTTGAGCACCGAGAATACGGGCAAGCTGTTCGCCATCATCCTGGACGGGGAAGTCATTTCTTCGCCCACGTTCAACGAACCGATCTTGGGTGGGTCGGCCCAGATATCGGGCAGCTTCACCACCGAAAGCGCGCAGGCATTGGCTATATCGCTGCAATCGGGCGCGCTCCCGGTCGATCTCACCATTGTGGAGGAACGAACGGTCGGCCCCGATCTTGGTGCGGATTCGATCCGCTCGGGTATGATCGCAATGGCGTTCGGATCGCTTGCGGTCGTCGTTTTCATGATACTGACCTATGGCCGCTTCGGCGTTTACGCCTCGGTCGCGCTGGTGTTCAACGTGCTGATGCTGCTTGGCATTATGGCGGTGATGAACACCACGCTGACCCTGCCCGGCATTGCCGGCTTCGTGCTGACGATCGGCGCGGCGGTGGATGCCAACGTGCTTATCAACGAACGCATTCGCGAGGAACGCAAACGCGGGCGACGGATCGTGGCGGCGGTGGAGAACGGTTACAAGGAAGCCAGCCGCGCGATTTACGATGCGAACATTACCAATTTCATCGCGGGTATCCTGCTGTTCCTGTTCGGCTCCGGCCCGGTCCGCGGGTTTGCCGTGGTCCTGATCGTCGGCCTGTTCACTAGCGTGTTCACCGCCGTATTCCTGACCCGCATGTGGGTCGCCGGATGGTTGCGGCGTAAGCGCCCGACCGAACTGAATATTTAAGGGGGCGACACACGATGCGACTTCTGAAACTCGTCCCCGACGATACGAATATCGGCTTCCTCCGCCTGCGCGTGCCGTTCTACCTCGTCAGCATCCTGCTGATGATTGCCAGTGTGGCATTGGTGTTCACGCAAGGCCTCAATTACGGCGTCGATTTCGCCGGCGGTCAGGAAATCCGCGCGACCTTCGTGGGCGAGACGGATGCCCCCGTCGGGGAACTGCGTACGACGATTTCCGCCCTCGACGATGTGGAAGACCCGGTTATCCAGCGATTTGGCGAACCCAATCAGGTCTCGATCCGCGTCAAACTGCCTCCGCAAGCGGAGGGCGATCCCGGTTTCGCCGATGCGATGACACAGCGGATCACCGCCGCGATGCAGGTCGAACATCCCGATGTGCGGATCGACGGCGTGGATTCGGTATCCGGCAAGGTTTCCGGCGAATTCCGAACCGATGCGGCATGGGCGCTGTTGGCCGCGATGATGATGGTCGCGCTGTACATCTGGATCCGGTTCGAATGGCAGTTCGGCGTCGGTGCGCTGTTCGCGCTCGTCCATGACGTGACCCTGACATTGGGCTTCTTCGCGTTGTTCCAGCTGGAATTCAGCCTGCAGATCATCGCCGCCATTCTGGCAATCATCGGCTATTCGTTGAACGACACGATCGTAGTGTACGATCGTATTCGGGAAAACCTGAAGAAATACCGCAAAATGCCCCTGCCCGAACTGCTCGATCTTTCGGTCAACGAAACGTTGGCGCGCACCGTCATGACGTCCCTGACCCTGTTCGTGGCGTTGATCGGGCTGTTGCTGTTCGGCCCCGCCAGCCTGTTCGGGATGGTCGCGGCGATCACGCTGGGGCTGTTCGTCGGTACGTACAGTTCCGTTTATATGGCGGCCCCGATCCTTATCTGGCTGGGCGTTGATTCCGACAGCTTCGTGCCGCAGGAAACGGTGGCCGACCGGCAGGAACGAAAGGCCCGGGGTGAAGCCTAGCGATCGTAAAGCGTAGGGATCATCGCACCAGCAGGCTTTCGTAATGGGCGGCCAGCTCGCCCGCATTGTTCGACCAGCTGAACGCATCGACGGTTGCTGCGACATCCTCCGGCGCGACATTCATGGCGAGGACATTCTGCAGCCCCTCGGCAATGGCGGGGGGCGTTCGTGCGACAATCCGCCCGGCCGTGTCCGATACGACCAATTCCCGCGCGCCGCCCGCATCGTTGACGACGATCGGGGTGCCGCAAGCCAACGCCTCGACCCAGGCATTCGCCAGCCCTTCGCGGCTCGATGGCAAAACCATGGCATCGGACGCCGACAGGATGACGGGCAGCACATCGTGATCGACCGATCCCAGAAAATGCACCCGTTCGGTCAGGCCGGACCGCCGGACGAGCGCCTTGAGCAACGCCTCGTCCGGTCCCGATCCGATCAGTAACAGGCGCGCATCGGGGAAACTCGTCAGCGCCTCGATCGCCAGCGCCTGACCTTTTCGTTCGATCAGCGCGCCGACGCAGGAGAACAACGGCGCATCGGCCGGCAGTGCGATGTCCAAACGCCGCGCCAATGTCGTGCGCAAACCGGTATGATCGAGCGGACGGAACCTGTCGCGGTCGAGCCCGGTGCGGTGCAACCGGATCTTCGCGCGCGGCATTCCCAGTGCGACCATATCGTCGATCAGCGCCTCCGACACGCCGAGCAATCCAGCCGCGCCCACTGCCGCGTCGCAAATCTGCCGGCGGGCGAAACCCTTCGTACGCCAGAACGTGATATCCGATCCCCGCGTCTTTATCGAACAGGGCAGCCCCAGCGCGTTGGCGATGTGCAGGGCCGCCGGTCCGTCCGGATAGAAAAATTGCGCATCGACCAGATCGAAGGGCGCATCACGATGCAGTCGGCGGACCAGCGGCAGCACCTTGCGCGCGATGATCGCAGGATTGTGGCGAACGCCGAACCGGGGGATCAGCGGGAAGGTGGGGCGATGAATATGGACGCCGCCATCCTCCCCATCCTTGGCGGCCGCGGCCAAATCGCGATATCGGCCGAAAGCGAGCGGCGGCATGCCGATCGGGTTCACCATCGTCACGTCCCAATCGCCGCGCGCCGCCAGCGCTTCCATCGATCGTGCCACGAAGGTGCCGAACCGCGGGTTCGATGCGTTGGGGTACAGGGTCGACAACGACAGGACGCGGCGTATCGGTA
>JBASAR010000056.1:0-15797 GCA_049650705.1 Pontixanthobacter sp.
AGATCCTCGTGCTCAAACTCGTCCTTGGTTGCTTGAACGGTCCGGTAGTTGCGCTTGATGCGCGTGACCGTGACATGGCAGACAGTGTAACGCTCGGTCCAGGGATCGCCATATGCCTCCTGAGCAAAGCGATTGGCTTCGCATTCCTTACCGTAGGTGAGGCCGCCATGGACCGAATTTGAGATTTCGAGAGGAACGGCTTCTGCATCGAACCCGAAAAGCGGATGGGACGGATCGACACCTACATAGCCAGACAACGTGCCATTCTCTTGGCGCAGGATGATGCAACCTAAACCGGTCTCCTTGTCGACCCACGCGACCTTATCGGCCTCGTCATTCCAAGGACCATCGCCCGACGGTTTGCGATCGGGGTTGTGCCAGACCTGCAGCGCGGTGACCGCGGTGTCTGCCACCGGGTAGGTCACGGGAGCGAGACTAACCAAACCCTCAGGTAGTTCGGATTTCGTGATTTGCTTGCCGCGGGCTTGCGGCTTCGTGGGCTTCTTAGCCATGACGGGTATCCTGTCTCGTTGTCGGCAAATTGGTGGAATGGGGATCAGGGAAAAGAGCGGATCTACCGATAGCGGTCGAACGCGGTGCGCCGGGTCATGCGGGGACCACCGTGCTTCGCACCCTTACCGCTTGCGTAGACGTTCACGGCGAGCCACGCCTGCTCGGCTAAGAGCTCACGGTCGATGACCTCGCGCCACCACACCTTGCTATTCGGATTCCAGCGGTAGCCGCGAAGGCGCAACGCGTCCTTGACTTCAAAGGCAGCACCAATCGCTTCGATCAGATGGCTGTCGGAATGGGCGTGCTGATCCAGTTCATACATAAGCGGAACACCGTCCGTGTCTTCATGACGGAGCAACTCGACGACTGCATCGACATCATTCTCTGCGCGGTGCCCGTTGAAATACCAGCCGGCCTGCATTCCGAGATAACCGAGCGAGCGGCCTTCAAAACCGGCTTCGCGCCAGTCGATGCCCTCGCACGAACAGGCCCAAGGGCGGCCGGGCAGCAGGGGCAGGCGCTTCTCCACCATCGGACGGTCGAATGACGCGTTATGGGCGATGACCAGATCGGCATCTTCGACGATCTTCAGGATCATCTTCTCGTCCAAGCGGTGCCCCGCTAAGTCGAAATCGGTGATGCCAGTGAGCCGGGTGATGTCCTGGGGCAGGGGAAAGCCGGGATCTTCGCGCCAGGACCAGGCCTTGCCGATTTCGACAATCACCCCGTCGTCATCATACCGGAAGCGGCGCATGGCCAGTTCGATAACTACATCGTTGTCGTGGTCGAGCCCGGTAGTCTCCACATCGATGACCACGGCGGTCGTGGTCTGTCCGTCGAGGTTGCCGACGCCGGTCAATCCGAGCCGGAGATCGATCTTGGTAAGAATGCGTGTATCGTCGAGAGTTGGGCGAAGTGCCAAAATTTCTGCAGTCATGGGAGGTTCCTTAAGGGCTGGGAGAGAGGCGTTGCGGCAAGGATCGGATGCGTCCTTCGTTTCAACCAAGCGGTTCGAAGATCTCGCCTTCGCCAGCGACATCATCGTCCATAAGGGCATCCAGAGCCCCTGACCCGATGTCGAGATCGAGCCCCAAACCGTGAATGAGCACGGCGCGAGCACAGTCAGTTTGGGTAACGCACGCTTCGACTGGCGGAACGCCATCGAACGCACGACGAGGAGCAAGCATCCACGCCATCGGATCAGTCCCGATACCTTCGCGCTGAAACCGGGCGCCGACCTCGGTCGCAACCAGAGTTACCCTCACGATCTGGCGCAGAGTGAGAGCGATTGTTTCTTCATCGTGCCCGTGATCCAAAGGATCGAGCATCCAGCGGTTCGCTTCGGAAACGGCGGCGGCGGGAGGCCGGGGAGCATGAAGCTTCGTTTTCGAAAGACCCATATTGATGTCTCCTCACGTATGTTCCGCTGCTTCAAAGCTGCGGTTCGTAAAAGGACATATAGGACAACACTTCAATATGTCAAGAGTATTGAAGCAATGAAGTGTTTTGACCCCGAGCTTGCCGGACAGCGATACAATTGTTGACCGGCCAGTCGGTTCTCGCCGCACTTTCGAAGTGGCGAACGATAGAGGATTGGGATGGCAGCTGCCCTGCGGCAGTTAGTGCGCAGCAAAGGTCTGCACCCGTTGAGAGTTTATCCACAAACTTCATCAATACAATGGTAATGAACCGTTGAAGTTATCTTCATCGGCTGGTAGTCGGAAACCCATGCGAAACAAAAACACAAAAGTCCTTAACGCACTTTCCCAGCCCAACAGGCTTGCGCTTTTCGAAGCGATCGCCAACGCAAAAGATGGGCTAACTACGACCGAAGCTGCAAAAGCGGCAGGCACTCTGCTGAATACCGCAGCGGTCAATCTCACTGTTTTGGAGGCGGCTGGTCTCATATCTTCCAAGAAATCCGGACGTTCCGTTACGCATACCGCAAAGCTGGAGACGGTTCGAAAGCTTGCTGACTATCTCAGTCAGATTGGAAAATAAGCGCAGAGGGTCAGCGTCCTAGACCGCATCGTGAAACAGCGACTACAAACCTTGCGCTCCAAATGAGCATAGGGTAGCCCCCTATCCTATGTCGCACACAAGTTCTGATAAAAAGCTCATGGCGCGCGTTAAGCGCCTCAAAGGCCAAGTCGAAGCAATTGAACGGGCCCTCAACGCTGAGGCCCCCTGCGGCGAAGTGCTTAATCTCGTCGCATCGGTTCGCGGGGCGGTAAACGGGCTGACGGTCGAACTGATCGAAGACCATGTCCGCGAGCATGTCTCGAACCCCGATACGGACGAGGATGCCGACCGGGCTCAGGGCGCTGCAGATCTCATTCAGGTGGTGAGGACCTACCTGAAATGAAAAATCCTCAATCCAAACAGAAAATTAGTCACGATCTTGGTCACGAACACGTTTTTCTTGGCAAAAACCATGAACGTAATGAGCGGCGAACCTGGTTCGTCATAGCGCTCACCACCGTGATGATGGTCGTCGAGATCACAGCGGGCACGATCTATGGATCTATGGCGCTCGTGGCGGATGGTTGGCATATGGCAACTCATGCGGCGGCAATGCTGATTGCAGCCCTTGCCTACCTCTTCGCCCGTCGAAACGCTCGTAATCCGCGTTTCACCTTCGGAACAGACAAAGTTGGGGACTTGGCCGCGTTCGCCAGTGCGATTGTCCTCGCGCTCGTCGCCCTCCTCATCGGTTGGGAGAGTCTCGTCCGTCTCGCAAATCCGATTCCCATCAGCTTCAATCAGGCGATCATGGTGGCCGTAATAGGTCTCGTCGTGAACCTCGTCAGCGCCTGGCTGCTACGCGATGATCACGATCACCACCATGGTCATGGTCATGCGCATGGTCATACGCATGGCAGCGACCCGCACCATGCTCACGATCACCATGACGAGCACAAGCACAGTCACGATCCTCATGATGGGAAGGATCAGAACCTGCGAGCGGCGTATCTACATGTTCTGGCGGACGCTCTTACATCGGTTTTGGCGATCGTAGCACTTCTTGCCGGCAGTATGTATGGCTGGATATGGCTCGATCCGGTGATGGGTATCGTCGGTGCATTAGTCATTGCCCGGTGGTCGTGGGGGCTGCTGCGCGATACCGGTGCGACTATGCTGGATCACAGACCAATCAATGACCCAATAGAAAGCGGTATTCGTTCATCGCTCGAAGGTTCCGGCGATAACATCAACGATCTTCACGTCTGGCAGCTCGGCCCGGGCCACCATGCCGCAATCGTTGCCATATCAAGCAGGGCGAACAACGATGCGGACTATTACAAGGGTAAATTCAAGGATGTCCACGGGCTTTCACACCTGACGGTCGAAATCAACAAAACGCCCGATACCTGGAGCTGAGCAAAGGAAGTGGGCCCTACATCTTCTCACTGAGTCCGCGGTCCTGCCTCTTCGGGCGGTGTGCGCGGTTCGCCGAAGATATTGATTGGCAGTTTCAGATAAGCGGTTCCGTTGTCCTCCGCAGGAGGCATATGACCTGCGCGTATATTCACCTGGATCGATGGCAAAATCAGCTTGGGCATACCGAGTTGCTCGTCGCGAGCCTCGCGCATGGCGACGAATTCATCCTCGCTCACACCGTCATGGATATGTATGTTGGCGCACTTCTGTTCGCCAACCGTGGTTTCCCAGCGATGTTCGGCCCGCCCTTCGGGCAGGTAATCATGACACATGAACAGGCGGGTTTCGTCCGGCAGTGCAAAGATTTTCTGGATCGAACGATATAGCTCCCGCGCATCGCCACCGGGGAAATCGGCGCGGGCGGTGCCGTAATCGGGCATAAACATAGTGTCGCCGACAAAGGCGGCGTCGCCGATGACATAAGTCAGGCAGGCCGGTGTATGGCCGGGCGTGTGCAGCGCGCGAGCAGCGATAGAACCGACGGCGAAACTGTCGCCATCATGGAACAACCGATCGAATTGGCTGCCATCGCGCGGCAGCTCCGGACCGGCGTTAAAAATCTCGCCGAACACGGATTGGGTGACGGTGATGCGATCGCCGATTGCCAGCTTTCCGCCCACCACTTTGCAAATATAGGGTGCGGCCGAGAGGTGATCTGCATGGACATGGGTTTCCAGAACCCATTCGCATGTCAGCCCCGCCCGCCGGACATGATCGATCACGGCATCGGCCGACTTCGTCGCTGTGCGCGCCGCCGCCGCATCGTAATCGAGCACCGGATCGATAATGGCACAGGCACCCGTGGTGGGATCGGATACGACGTAGGTTACCGTGTTGGTATTATCATCGAAGAATGACTTTACGTCAGGTTGCATGGGGGCGGGCTGCATGGGGGTGTCTCGCATCAGAAGGGATGAAGGCGGCGGCGAAGTTAGGCGCTCAGCCGCGTTGTCCATCGACATAGCCGCGCACGAACTGCTCCAGCGCGGGTTCGTCGCACGCGAAACCCATGGCTTCCGCCTGCTCCAGCGTCGCGTCCCCACTCATGCCGTTTTCGGCGGCGAGGTGCATCATGGTGAAAGCTCCGGCTCGTTTGCCGGACGCGCAATGCACGAAAACTGGACCGGGCAGTGCTTTTACACCGTCGCGGAATTGATCAACCAGCGCGTTGCTCATCGAATCCCCCGATACGGGGATGTGTTTGTATTCGAGTGCGACAGCGCGCGCCTCCTCACTTTCGCGAGCAGGTTCGAGCGGCTGGCCCGGCTCCTCCTCGCAGCGCAGATTGACCACCGATTTGTAGCCCGCCTCAGCCAGATCGCGCAGATCGTCGGCGGAAGGCGGTGCCATCCCAACAGTGAAACGGTCATTGATCTTTTTCATATTGGTCATGGCTCGATTCCTTGAATGGTTTTTGCGCTGGCTCTCGGGAGATGCAGCCGGAGTGAATTTCAATTGACTTTATATGCATACCTTCGCATATATGCAAGTATGAAACCTGAAGAAATCCGTGAACAGGCTGAAAAGGCGCTATCGCTGCTCAAGGCGTTGGGCAGCCACAACCGCCTGATGATCGCGTGCCAGCTGGTCGAGCGAGAGCGAAGCGTGGGGGAACTGGCGGAGCTGCTCGATGTGCGGGAGGCGGCTGTTTCGCAGCACCTCGCATTGCTGCGAAAAGATGGTCTGGTTGCACCCCGCCGTGATGGTCGCACGATTTACTATTCGCTCGCCGGTGATGCCCCGCGCCGCCTTCTGGAAACCCTGTATGATATTTACTGTGCGCCGGACGCCTCTGCCGAACGATCTGAAGCTGGGTCCGGTAACGGTGAGCAGTGATAGCCGATAACTGCTGATGGACGCGGTAATCCTACAGGACATTCTCTCGCTAATGTCGGGGATCCTGGTCGGGTTTACGCTCGGGCTGATCGGAGGCGGCGGGTCGATCCTGGCCGTGCCGCTGATGCTGTATATGGTTGGGGTGAAGGACACACATGTTGCAATCGCGACATCGGCTGCCGCCGTCGCGGTCAGCGCTTTCCTGAACCTTATCGCCCATGCGCGCAGCGGCACGGTGAAATGGCGCTGCGCCCTGTTATTTGCCGCGTTCGGCGTGGTCGGGGCCGCCGGGGGTTCGACGTTGGGCAAAATGACCCAGGGCGATCTTTTGCTGGGCCTGTTCGGGCTGGTCATGATCGTGATTGGGCTGGCGATGCTGCGCGAAAAATCAGGGGGCTCTGATCCGGATGTGGCATTAACCCGTAACACCGCGTTGCGATTGACACCGCGGCTTGCAGCGGGCGGCATGGTTGTCGGTGCTCTATCTGGATTTTTCGGGATTGGCGGCGGCTTTCTGGTGGTGCCGGGCCTCGTCGCGGCAACGGCCATGCCGATCCTCAATGCGATCGGTTCTTCGCTCGTTTCGGTCACAGCATTCGGCGGAACGACTGCCGCGAATTATGCGCTGGATGGGCTGGTGGACTGGCGTATCGCGGCCGCCTTTATCGTTGGCGGCGGTGGTGGGGGTCTGATTGGAACGTTGGCATCGCGGCGTCTAGAACAGCGCGCCGGCGCGTTGAAGCTGGTTTTCTCAATTGTGGTTATAGGCGTGGGCTTATTCATCGCTGGCAAGGAGCTGGGCTCCTTACTGACTTAACCCAACCTTGAACGCTTTCTCCAACCCATTCATCCGCGCGGGGTGCGTGAGGATGAATGATATTGCACGATCTTCCAGCCCTCTGCGTCGTGATGGAGGACCGACGTCGCCACTCCTTCACGTTCGATGACCCGGCCATCGCTCAGTTCGATGCGGTAGGTGTAGGTTTCGCGGCCATAGGCAATGTGCCCCATGCGGGTAATGGCCATTGTAGGATCGCCGAATGTAAAGCTGGTGATCGCATCAAGTTCCGGGCCGAGATGATGTTCCATATAATAGGCGAAGGTGCCTTCGTCCTTGCCATTTTCGAAGACCGAGGATCCTTCGGTGAACAGTGCGGTCATCGCGTCTGCATCGCGTGCCGAAATTGCTTCACGATAGGCAACCAGAACCGCCTTCGCATCGGCTTCCATACCCTCCACGGCGTCTCCTTCCTGCGCCATGATATGACCGGCATGTGCGGAATGGTCCATCGTTTGCGCCGCCGCCGGGAGCGAAGTTACTGCTGCCCCAAGGGCAATGGCTACGCTTAAAAATTTCATTTTCATAAAAGTTGTCCTTTGCTCAGAACCAGAACCGAACGCCGACCATGTAATTCGTCACGCTAGGGTCTTCACCTTCCAATCGAGCATAATCGGCGCTCTGGCCGATCTTCCATTCCTGATCGACGCCGATGTAGGGAGCGAATTCGCGGGTGAAGTGATATCGAAGACGCAGACCCGTTTCGACCGTATCGAGTCCGGCTCCGATACCGAGTTCAGGGATATCCTGCGCAGATAGCGAAACTTCAACGCGAGGCTGTAAAACAAGCCTCTGTGTAATGCGCTGGTCCAACTCCGCCTCAACGCGTCCGGTCAGGTCGCCCTTATCGGACAGAAACGCCGCAGCATCGACTTCGAACAGGTATGGTGCAAGACCTTGAATGCCGACGACGGCATATGTCCGGTCCATCGGTGCGAAATCCTGTCGGATACCGGCTTGGAGATCGAAGAATGGAGCAATGGCACGGCTATAGAGTGCCTGCACTTCGGCGCTTTCAATCTTCTCGCCAAAACTGCCTTCACCCTCTGATTTGAACCAGAACTTATTCAAATCACCGCCATAATAACCCTGCACGTCGAACAGATAACCATCATCTCCCTCACGTGCCCGGTATTCCACACGGTCTCCTTGGAACCAAAAGTATTGCTGGCCACCTTGTTCCTTTCGCAGCAGATCACGGCTTCCGCGCATGGCTTCGGCGCCCCAGATCGCATCGGCGGCTCGCGCCGGACCTGAACCCGCTGAAGGGGGAGGTGGTGCCTTAGGAATCATCGCGGCACCCATCTCGTGACCAGGAGAATGATCAGACATGCCTGCGGCACCGGGAGGGGGTGTGCATTGGCCTGCCGGGACGGAATGCCCCATGGCGCGGTGCCGCTCTGCTTCGGCCTCACAATCGGGCACCATCGGCTCGTCCATGCTGTGATCCATGTGTCCGGCTTGGGGTGTCTGATCCATTCCCGGCATGGCAGCCGGCTCTTCCATCATCATAGGGCCGCATTGGCCTGCTGGGACGGAATGGCCCATAGCGCGGTGCCGTTCTGCTTCCGTCTCGCATTCCGTGGCCATACGATGGCCGTCCATTGGGCGAACTTCGGTGCTGACACTTGGATCAGGCTGCGCATCCTTCGCATCGCAGTAATCTGCCGGAACGGAATGACCCATCGCTCGGTGGCTGGCAGCCTCCTTTTCGCACTCCGACTGCGCAGCAGGCTGCACGTTGGGAGCCGCTTGACCATGATTCAGGTGATCTTGAGCGACAGAAGGAGAAGCGATAAAAACGCCACAAGCTGTAGAAAGTAGAAAGAAACTGCGCATCAGGCGTCTCCCTGCGAAGCGACGGTTACGATCTGAAACATTCCCGAATGCATGTGATACAGAAGATGGCAATGGAACGCCCAGTCTCCCGCTTCGTCCGCAGTCAGATCAAACTGGGCGCTGCCACCCGGTTGCACGATGACCGTGTGCTTCTGAGGTTGGCGATCGGCAGGAGCACCATTCACCAGTTCAAAAAAGTGCCCATGCAAATGTATCGGATGGGCCATCATGGTGTTGTTGACGAGCTTAACACGAACCCGCTCGTTGAAAGCAAACCGGATAGGTTCGTCGCTTACAGCCGAGAATTTCTCACCGTCGAACGACCACATGTAACGCTCCATGTTGCCAGTCAGGTGGATTTCCATCTGCCGCGACGGCGTGCGCAGATCGTCGTTCGGTTCTAGCGCGACGAGATCCTTGTAGTTCAGAACCTTGTGCGGAACCTTGTCGAGCCCAATGCCGGGATCGCCCATACGGTCCTGCGGGTTCATGGACACCATATCGATGCCCGGCCCCACCTTGACGTCGGGCGGAAGCTTGGACGTGTCTCGCATATCCATCCCGCCCATAGACATGCCGGCCATCCCGCCCATCGCGCCATCTGCAGCCTTGTCGTTACCACCCATTTCCATACCGCCAGATGACGAAGCGCCACTTTCAATCGGGCCGTGCCCCATTGCGCCATGGTTCATGCCGGACATATCGCCTTCCATGCCAGCCATCCCGCCCATTCCGGCCATGCCCATATCAGCCATCGTCAATAGCGGCGGATCGCGGAGAGATGGCACAGACGCGCGGGCACCAGGCCGGCTAGCCAGAGTGCCGATAGCCATGCCAGAACGGTCCATGCTTTCCGCCACGATCGTGTGCGCTTCGCCGGTAGGCTCAACCACGATATCATAGGTTTCCGCCGTTCCAATCTGGAACTCTTCAACCTCGACCGGCCTCACGTTTAAGCCATCGGCAGCTACCACCCAGAACTTCATGCCCGGAATGCGAACGTTGAAGAAGGTCATTGCGCTGCCGTTAATCACCCGAATGCGGACGCGTTTGCCGGGTGTGAACAGATATTCCAATCCTTCCTCCGGCCCGAACCCGTTGGCGAGATAAGTGTAGGTTGAACCTGTCACATCCATAATGTCGGTCGGCATCATACGCATTTCCGCCCACATCCGGCGTTCTTCGCCGGTCAGCGGATAATCGTCGGTCAGCGTGCGCTGCTGGTAGTTAAAGTAGCCTTCGCCCTTCTTCAGCTTGGCCATGATCTCATGCGGATGCATCGGCGTGAATTCGCTGAGCAGCATGACATAATCGTAATCAGCCTGCACCGGATCGGAACCGGCGGGATCAACGATGATGGGCCCGTAATGACCAGCCTGCTCCTGCAAGCCCGAGTGACTGTGCCACCAGTAAGTCCCGGCCTGACGTAAAGCGGGCATTTCGTAGGTAAAGGTCTGTCCCGGCTTGATACCGGGAAAGCTCACGCCGGGCACTCCGTCAAACTGGAACGGGACCAAAAGGCCGTGCCAATGGATCGAGCTGTCCTCGTCCAGCGTGTTGGTTACGTTGAGGTTCACTGCTTCACCCTGCTTCAGCCGGACCAGGGGCCCCGGAACACTGCCGTTCACAGCCACTCCCATACCGCGGCGACCCTGAACCATGCGCGGGCCGCGGCCGATGGAAAGGTCGATGCTGCGGCCCGAGACTTCATCGAAGCCTTGGCGGATCATTGCACCGTTCATATTGCCGCCGCGCGCCCATGCAGGGATGGCTGCGGTAGCGCCAAGAAGGCTGCCGGCCACGATACTGGAACCTAGGAATTTACGTCTATTGATGGCTTGCATTTGGAAGTCCTGTTTTTCAGTCTCTATGCAACCCCTTACGAAGCAAACTATCTTACCCCTCATTCCAGCTGGAGTTTTTCTTTCAGTATTTTCCTCGCACGATAGATGCGTGTTTCGATCGCTTTCTCCGAAGCGTTCAAAAGGGTGGCGGCTTCGCTTTGACTACGGCCATCGATCGCTACCAAAACCAGCGCCTCCTTCAGTTTTACCGGGAGTGCGGAGATCGCCTGACGGGTCTTCGACAATGTTTCTCTGTCGGCTGTTTGTGTTTCAGGTGAAGGAGTATCCGCACTAACAGTTTCGGTTACGGGTTCCGCTGCGAACCGCATAAAAAATGCGGCCTTTCGCTGTCTCAACCGGTCGCGGCACTTGTTGAGCACTATCGTCGTCAGCATCGGTTCGATCGGACGATTTGGATCCAGCCGGTGCCGAGTAACCCAAAGGGAAGCCAAGCTGTCCTGTAGTGCGTCTTCTGCTTCTGATCTTGAGCCGAGCATACGGGTTGCGGTAGCCATCAAGCGCGGCATGGCAGGCGCCACCATTTCAGCAAAAGCGGAACGGTCGCCAGTAATCACTTTGGAAAGGAGGATTGTCTCTAATTCTTCCAACGGTCCAGCGCCCCGCAGGATCAGTCTTGTGGTTGACCGGTCAGCGACCTTGAAACCTGGCGGTCGAATTGCCGCCGCTGGTCTTCATTGAGGATCTCGCGCATCGCGAAGACATGGCGGATCGTGCCCTTCTGCAACTCTCCCATGCTTTGATGAACCTGATCAATGGCGGCGCCAACCTCGGGGCCATATTGCTGTTCGTTGTCAATCGCGGCCGCAAGTCCAGCGTTGCTCCGGCGGACAGAAAGCTCGAGCTGGGCGTTCTCGATCGCAAAACGCTCCTCCAAGCGATCAAGCTGCGATGTCTGCTGAGACGTCAGATCGAGCTCGTCGTGAACGAAATCATGCAACCCGACGCTTTGATGAGAGCCGAACCAGCGATCGGTCGCAAACGCGCCCAAACATCCGGCCAGCGCAGCGAGTAAAACCGCGAGCGCTATTTGATACCCTGTAATCTTCATCGCGAGACGTGTAGTAGAGATGCAGGCGACAGGCTCACATCACTGCCAAGTATATATACTGCTTCGCTGGCTTGAGCCGGAACTTGCACCGTGCCTATCCCGGTTCCCAGACCCACTACAAACAATGCAGCGAACAATGCTGTTCGATGACGCTGATCACGTCTGTTTTGAAGCTGTCCGGCCTTCTCCCAAACGGAGTGCATAAAATCATCCGATACGTCGCGCGCCGGCTCGGCACCCAATATGCTCAGCGTTTCAGTCAATTTATGATCGGCGTTCATTACGCTCATCCTTCATGTTCCTGCACTACCTATACGCGATAAGCATCCTCTCCCCTCACAAAATAATTTTGAGGGATGAACCTCTTAGCTTCGTAAATAGAGGGTTAAGGCGGGAAATTCATCCCGCGAGGGTGATGTGCTTATGTCAAATTGGAAAACTTTATTAGCACTGTTAGGTGCCGTTTTCGTTTCCGCTAGCCCACTCCAGGCACATGGAGATAATGCCCACGGTGGCAACGAGAATACCTCTACTGCAACTTCAGAAAAGGCTAGTTCCAATCCATCAGCTGCTGCCGCTGAGGTAGCAAGCGATGGTGATATGGCGAACCCCTCAGTCAGGAGCGCAGCCTCACATGTAACTGGTGACGCTTATGACAACGCGGAGAGCCAAGATGAAGCGAGCAAGCCTGGCGGATTGCTTGGCGTTTTGAAGAAACTGCACCCAGCTACGGTGCATTTTCCCATCGCATTGTTTCTGATGGCTGCCCTCACAGAAGCATTCGCGATCGCCAGGCCCTCTCAAAACCTGAATTCCGCAGTCCGGATCATGATTTACGGTGGGGCGGCAGGCGCTGTGCTCGCTGCGCTGTTTGGCTGGATACATACCGGCCTGTGGTTTGGCGGTGATGCGCCCATGCAGATCCATCGGTGGAACGGCACGGCAATAGCCGTGGTGGGAGTAGCCTTGGCCGCTATCGCCTCGAAAGGCGGTGACAGCAGGACGGTTTTGCGCGTCATTCTATTCGGTTTGTCTGCGGCTCTGTTCGTCCAAGGGTATCTCGGCGGCGAACTCGCTGACGGGCCCAACCATTTAGGTTTGTAAAGGGATATCAACATGCTCGATAAATCAAACACGCACTTCCTTTCGATCCCAATTTTGGGAGGGTTGGCTTTATTTCTTGCAGCCTGCAACGGCGAAGCCCCCAATCAGTCAACCGATGAAAGCAGCGTGGTTTCTGATGAAGGGATAACCGCGCTTGAAACGGAAAATAACAACGAAGTCCAATCGGCCGCAGGTTTGGAACCAGCGGACGAAATTCTTCCCGAAGAGCCGAAAACTCCGGGCGGTGGAAAGCTGGCGCGACCGGGAGAGCCGATTGGACCAGCTGTAAGATCCAACCCGCCGACCAAACCGGCTTCCTCGCCTTCATCCAGACCCATCCCAAACGCGAAGGCCAGCCCGGACACAGAGCCAATGGATGACCATAGCGGTCACGACATGAATGATATGTCTGATCACGACATGAGTGGGATGTAAGAAAATGAAAACAATGAATGTTCGACCTTTGACTACCAAGTTCCGGGCTACTGGTGCAGCCTTCACCATGACACTGCTCATGGCCTGCACGGGCGCTGCGCAAGCTGCAGAATACACCATGTATCGCGATGCCAATTGTGGTTGTTGCAAAGAGTGGGCGATGCACGCCGAAACTGGTTTGCATTCTGAGATGGCGGTCGTCGACTCACCTGACATGAATAAAGTGAAGGCTGAGCACGGCGTCCCAGCAAATCTACAATCCTGCCACACCGCGATCATCGAAGGCTACGTGATAGAAGGCCATGTGCCCGCCGCCGACATCGAGCGGCTGCTGGCGACGAAACCTGATGGTGTCACTGGCCTCGCAGTCGCGGGCATGCCGATGGGGTCGCCCGGGATGGAGCATGGTGACCACCAGCAGGCGTTCCAGGTCATCGCATTCGGGTCTTCCGGGCAATCGGTTTTCAGCGCTTATCCAGCAAGCTGATGACCGACATGCGCAACGCACGATAAGAGGTGGATAATACCATGAACAAGCCAATCGCAAGCAGCATCAAGCAATGGGGCTGGACGCTCAGCATTTTCCTGCTCGTGACCTACCTACTGTGCATTGTATTCGGTTTGCTCGTGCCCGGGACAATGCACATGCACGAAGCTTGGGCTCCACTACTGCCGGGGTTCGAATGGCTGACATGGACTGGCTTCTTCGCCGGTGCCGTTGGTAGCTTTCTCTACGGCTGGTATATCTCGGTCCTTGTCGTGCCCTTGCGCGCATTCTTCAGCCGGACTTCGAAACGCTGACTTAATCGCCCAGAAATTGAGTCCAGAAAGACATAAGTCATGACTAAAACAGCGACGGTCTACCGGATGGTAATGCCCGACCACACCTGCCCCTACGGTTTGAAAACACTAGACCTGCTCAAGCGCGAGGGGTTCGAGATCGCAGATCATCATCTTGAAACCCGAGAGCAGACCGATGCGTTTAAAAAGAAGCATGGTGTCGAAACCACGCCACAGACTTTTATCGATGGCAAACGGATCGGCGGGTATGACGATGTGCGCGAACATTTCGGCAAAAGCGTGCAGGAAGAGGGTGCCACCAGCTACCAGCCGGTAATCGCCATCTTCGGCATGGCGCTGCTGATGGCGCTGGCGGTGAGCTGGGCGGCCTATGACGAATTGCTGACCCTGCGGGCGGCTGAATGGTTTGTCAGCCTGTCAATGTGTCTTCTCGCCATCCAGAAACTGCAGGATGTGCGCAGTTTTTCGACAATGTTCCTCAATTACGACCTGCTAGCAAAACGCTGGGTGCCTTACGGCTTCGTCTATCCGTTCGCAGAGGCTTTGGCGGGCGTGCTGATGACGGCGCACGCGCTACCCATCATATCGGTTCCAGTGGCGCTGTTCATCGGTGGGATCGGCGCATTCAGCGTATTCAAAGCCGTCTACATCGACAAACGCGAACTTAAATGTGCCTGTGTCGGTGGTAGCAGCAACGTGCCCCTAGGCTTCGTTTCGCTGACAGAGAACCTGTTCATGGTCGGAATGGGCCTGTGGATGGGCGGTAGGGCATTTGGATGGTTCGGATGAATTGGAACCGTTCGATCCTTGAGCGGAATAGCCGCAGATGCTGATTGCGCTCCTGCTCTCAACCGTTCTGTTCGCCGGTGCTATTGGATCGCACCTGACGTTCCTGCGCACTGCACACCGTATGGTCGGTGGCGATCCGTCATTGCTAAACAAGCTTGGGGCGTCCCTGATCGTGTTCCTTTCCCATCTTCTGATCGCTGGCTGGTTCGCGATCGGGTTCTGGGTCGGGGCTAAATGGGGTCTTGGTGGCTTCGATAATATCGGTGGGATGGGCTGGATGGATTATTACGATTTTTCGCTCGTCAATGTCACCACCCTGGGGCTGGGGGCGATCTATCCGACGCAGCACCTCCGCGTGATCGCAGGAATTGAGGCGCTGACTGGCTTCCTACTGATTAGCTGCTCGGCACAACTGTTCTGGTCCATGATGAAGAAAGGGGACAATTCATGAAAACTAATCAATCTCACTCCAAGGACGGAGGAGGCGGCATGGGATATGGCATGTTCATGGCCATGATCGCGACGTCGACGATCGTCATGTATGGCCTAATGTATCTCAATACCTATTCGCTCGACCACGTGTTCTTCAGCGAAACCCGGTTCTGGATGGCGTTCGTCATGGGGTCCGTAATGGCCGTCATCATGCTCGCCTTCATGTGGAAGATGTATAGCAACGTCGGTAAGAACCTGATCATCATCGGCGTGGCCGCGGTCGTCTTCGCAGGTGGGCTTTGGCTCGTGCGCGGACAGGCGTCGGTCTACGACATCAATTATATGAAGGCGATGATCCCTCACCACTCAATCGCTGTCATGACCAGCGAGCGGGCGAACCTGCGCGATCCTCGCGTCCGCAAGCTGGCCGAAGACATCATCGTCGCGCAGCGCCGCGAGATAGCTGAGATGCGTTATTTGATCGAGGATATTTCCGAAAACGGGCCACGTCCGACCGAGAAGATGAAGGAGCAGGGCCAATGATCCGCAACGTAATCACCTTAGCTGGAGCCGCGCTTCTTTTGGCGGCCTGCAACTCGAACAGCGCGCCAGGCAACGACAAACTGGCGGAACTGGAGAAGGCACCCACCGCCGCTCCGCAAATGGCCGCTGGACCCGCTTTGGCGAATGCGGCGCCCGGTGGGCTCTATCCCGGCATTCTCAACGACGCAGATGTTAGCAGTTTGGGCGGCACATCTGGGCGGTGCGTATTCCGCATGACGAAGGTAGGCTTTCCGTCATTCATCTATGGCGGCGATCAAGCAAACGCTACGATCAAGCTCAATGGAAAACTTGT
>JBASAR010000057.1:0-9173 GCA_049650705.1 Pontixanthobacter sp.
CTTTGGCAACCGGCGGGTTGTCGCCCAAATCTTCGAACCATGCCTCGACCGGGCCGTTCAGCTTCAACGTCAGCGGATTGCCCTTGCGATCCATGGTCTTGCCTGCCTGTACTCGTATCCAGCCTTCAGAGATGCAATATTCCTCGACATTGGTGCGCTCCGTGCCCTTGAACCGAATGCCGATACCGCGTTGCAGCACATCGCCATCGAACAATGTATTGCGCGGGTTCACCGACAGGCGATCGGGCGGAACGTCCGAAGCATCCGGTTTCGTCGCTTCAACGGCAGGTTCGTTCGGTGTTTCGGTATCGTTTTCGGTCATGCGCCGCCCGTAAAGGCGATGCGGGCGGCGTTCAATATCAAACCGTATCCGGTACCGGCATTTCCTGCGGGGCGGGAACGGGCTGGTCGATGTCGGGACGGGGCGGTTCGACTTCGGGCGGCGGCGTCACGGGCGTCTCGGCGGGCGAAGGTTGCGCGGGCCGTTCGGGCGGTGCGGCGGGTTCGATAATGTCGGGTCCGGGTTGGGTGGCCATAAGAATTTCCTGTCGTTCAGTCGGGGGGTAGGAGCGTTTCGGGTTGCATCGAATCGAGCGCCTGTTCGCCGGCACCGTCCCTTCTGTTGCCGCGCGCGATAGCCCGGTTGGCTTCGGCGATTTCGCGTTCCCTGTCGCGGCTGGGCGTGTCGCGGCTGGGCGTGTCGCGGTTGGGCCTGTCGCGGCTGGCCTTTTCACCGCTGGTCGACCCCTCGGGTTTCCCTTCCGCCTCGCTATCGCCTTCCGCATCGGCTTTGGTCCGCGCGTCCGATGCGCTGGCGCGCGCATCGATCGTGGGCGGGGTCGCCGGGGGAATTTTCGGTGTGTCGTAATCGCTCATGCAAATGATCCTTCCGCTATCCGAACGCGTCCGATGGCGGCACCGTTCCGATGCGCGATGACAAAGCGCGCTTGCCAATCGCGGTTTCGATGGCAAATTGCGCGTCATGACCATCAAGACAGCGCTCCTTTGTGCCGCATTCGCCCCGCTCGTAAGCATATCCGCCACTGCTCCTGCAACAACGCCCCTTGCGACGACTGCGCAAATCATGCGGGGCGAAGCGCAAAACCATCTCGATCGCATCGCGGCGATGGACGATGCCGGGCCGCACATCAACGCCGTCATCGCGGTCAACACCGATGCCCCGGCGCAGGCTGCCGCCGCTGCCGAGGCCGGTGGCCCGCTCGCCGGGTGCGCGGTGCTGATCAAGGACAATATCGAAACGCACGAATTTCCCACCACGGCGGGCAGTCTGGCGCTGGCGAACAACCGCACCGGACGCGACGCGCCGCTGGTCGCCAATCTGCGCAAAGCGGGGGGCGTGGTGCTGGGCAAGGCGAACCTGTCCGAATGGGCCAACATCCGCGACAGCAATTCGACCAGCGGATGGAGCGCGGTGGGCGGGCTTACCCGCAATCCCCATGCGATCGACCGGAACACCTGCGGGTCTTCGTCCGGCAGCGGCGCGGCGGTGGCGGCGGGTTTCGCCTGGGGCGCGATCGGGACCGAAACCAACGGATCGATCACCTGTCCCGCCGCGATGAACGGCGTGGTCGGCTTCAAGCCCAGCGTCGGCGTGGTCAGCCGGACGCATGTGGTCCCGATCAGCAGCACGCAGGACACCGCCGGCCCGATGACGCGCACGGTGTATGACGCCGCGCTGCTTTTGGGCGCGATCGCGGGACCGGATGCCGACGACCCGGTGACCCTGACGGCCCCCGAACGCCGTGCCGATTACACGGCGGGTCTGGCGCAATATTCTCTCGAAGGCGTGCGGATCGGCGTGATGCGCGAGCAGCTCGGCGATCGTGCGGATCTGAACGCGGTGACGGAGGTCGCGCTGGCCGATCTGCGCCGGGCGGGCGCGGAACTGGTCGATATCACATTCGAACCCGACACGCAGATGTATGGCGACAGCTTCACCGTGCTGTTGTTCGAACTGCGCGAGGAAATGGGCAAATATCTGCGCAGCCTGCCGGGTGCCGCGATGCCCCGCAGCCTCGCCGATCTGATCGCTTTCAACGAAGCCAGTGCGGACACCGAGATGCGCTGGTTCGGGCAGGATCTGTTCGTCCAGGCAGAGGGCACGACGGACCGCGATGCGTATGAGACGGCGCGCGCCAACGCCGTCCGGATTGCAGGCGAAGAAACGATCGATATGCTTTTGGGCAAACACGATGTCGCCTTCCTCATTGCCCCGACACGCGGCCCCGCCTGGGTCAGCGATCTGGTGACGGGCGACAATTTCAACGGCAGTATCGGGTTCGGCAGTCCGGCGGCGATCGCGGGCTACCCTCATCTGACCGTGCCGATGGGCGCGATCGAAGGGCTGCCGGTCGGGCTGAGTTTCTTCGGTGCGAAATGGGCGGATCACGATGTCCTGAAAGCGGGCGCGGCGTATGAACGGGCGCGCACGGCAACGCTGCCGGAACCGACATTCGCACGCTGGAACGGTTTGAACGATATGGCCAATGGCACGGAGCCGGCGCGCTGATACCACCGGCAATGCTTGCCCTTTCTCGCGCACCCTTTTAAGGGCACGCCCTTGCTCATGGGCGTTGCGCCCGTGCGGCATCATTCGTGTTGCGGGCGTGGCGGAATTGGTAGACGCGCTGGTTTTAGGTACCAGTATCTTGCGATGTGGGGGTTCGAGTCCCTTCGCCCGCACCAAGTCCTTCGCCGCGCCGGGCACCGGATGATCCGTAGATATTAGAAGTTCTTGAGAAAAAGGTTCAACAGCGCATCATGCAGATCAAAGAGACCACGAATGAAGGCCTCAAGCGCGGCTACACCCTGACCATCCCCGGCGACGATATTGCCGGCCGCATCGATGCGGAGGTCAAGAAGATTGCCCCGCAGGTCAAGATGCCCGGTTTCCGCCCCGGCAAGGTGCCCGCCAATCTGGTCCGCAAGATGCACGGCGAACAGCTGCACGCGCAAACGCTGAACGACACCATCCGGTCGAGCGTCGATGAACTGATGAAGGAAAAGAGCCTGCGCCCCGCAATGCAGCCGGCGGTCAATCTGGAAGAGGGTTACGAAGAGGGCAAGGATGCCGTCGTCACCGTCGATCTGGAAGTGTTACCGAAAATCGATACGCCCGACATCGACAATCTGAAACTGGAACGGCTGACCGTGCCCGTATCGGACGACGCCGTCGACGAATCCCTACAAAACATCGCGGGCCAGCAGAAAAGTTATAAGGACGCGCCCAAGACCCGCAAGGCGAAGGCTGGCGACCAGCTGATCATCGATTTCACCGGGTCGATCGATGGCGAGGAATTCGAAGGTGGCAAGGCGGAAGACGCGCCGTTGGTGATCGGTGCGGGGCAGTTCATTCCCGGCTTCGAGGAGCAGCTGACCGGTGCGAAGACGGGCGATGAGAAAACCATCACGGTTACCTTCCCCGACGATTATCCGGCGGAAAACCTGAAGGGCAAGAGCGCGCAGTTCGACATCGTTGTAAAGCAGGTGAAGGTCGAAGGTGACACCAAGCTGGATGACGATTTCGCGACGTCGCTGGGCCTCGAAAGCCTCGACAAGCTGAAGGAATTGCTACGCGGCCAGTTGGAACAGGAAACCAACGGCCTGACCCGCACGCAAATGAAACGCCAGCTGCTCGATCAGTTGGCCGGCAGCCATGATTTCGATGTGCCGCAAAAGATGGTCGATGCCGAATTCGAACAGATCTGGGCCCAGCTTGAGCAGGAGGCGGCGAAGGACGAGGATCCCGACAAGGCGAAGGCCGAGATCGAAAGCGAGCGCGAGGAGTATCGCCATATCGCCGAACGCCGAGTGCGGCTGGGCCTGTTGTTGAGCGAGATCGGCCAGAACAACGGCGTCGAGGTCACGCAGCAGGAAATGTCCATGCTGATCCAACAGGCAGCGCAGCAATATCGCCAAGAAGACCGCGAACGGTTCATGAAATACGTCGCCGAGGAACCAATGGCCGCCGCGCAGCTTCGCGCGCCGTTATATGAAGACAAGGTCGTCGATTTCCTGTTCGGCAAAGCCGAAGTGACAGAACGCGAAGTGACCAGGGAAGAGCTGGAAGCGGCGATCGAGGCCGACGAAAAGGCGGAAGAGGAAGCCGCCAAGAAGGGCGCGAAGAAAGCCAAGAGTTCCGCCAAGAAGGCTCCTGCTGAAAAGGGCGCGCCGAAGAAGGCTGCGGCAAAGAAGGCATCGGCCAAATCGGCTTCGGACAAAAAGCCGTCCGACGAAAAGGGCGGGGCCGAAAAGGCGGCGCCCAAGAAAAAGACCGCCGCGAAAAAAGGCGATGACACCCAGCCTGCCGTGAAAAAGCCTGCTGCGAAGAAGGCACCGGCGAAGAAAGCACCGGCGAAGAAAGCCTGATTCCGCGCGACATAAGCTGTTACATAGAAAAGGACGGTCCGCTTCGGCAGGCCGTCCTTTTTTCTTGGCCTGAACAATCGCCCTGTCGTCAGTAATTGGCGTCGCGTTTCACTTCGACGTTCTCGCGGTCCGGCGGGGCCAGGCTGTCCATATCGCCCGATTCCCCTTTATGGATATGGGCATCGCGCGCTTCGGCATATTCGACGATCCGCCCGGCGCTCACGCCATGGATGATGATCGATGCAAGGATCGTGAACGACACCGTCGCCCATAAAAGATCGATCTGCGCGAATTCGCCATGGTTCTGGCCATATGCCAGGTAATAGATCGATCCCATGCCCCGAATGCCCAGGAATGCGACCGCGAATTTGCCGGGCCATGGAAGCGGGCTGAACCATTCCGCAAGCAGCCCGGTCACCGGGCGAATGACGATTATAAGCGCCAGGCCGACAAGCGCCGCAGGCCAGGTCAGCGCGTCGAGCACGCCGTCGGCGAGCATTCCGCCGAACGCCAGCAACACTGCGACCAGCACGATATTTTCGATCTGGTCGATGAAATGGTGGCTGATCTTGTGATAGCGGCTGGCGTTTTCCCGCTGGCGCGCGGTCACCGCGCCTACGAACACGGCGATAAATCCGTACCCCTCGACCATCTCGGCGGCGCCATAGGCCAGCAGCAACGTGCCGAGTACGATCAGTCCTTCGCTGGTCGAATAGGCGGAATCGGGGTCCGCTTCCTCTTCATCGTCGGCAGAGGCATCGGCATTGCGTTCGAACACGTACCACGATCCCAGCCGTCCGATCAGATAGCCGACGCCGATGCCGGCCGCGATCCGCCAAACGAAATCCAGCGCGAACCACTGCACGGTCCATCCACCCAGCGACCCCATACCGATCGCCGCAATCGCGAGATAGGTGAACGGGAAAGCAAGCCCATCGTTCAACCCCGCTTCCGCCGTCAGGCTGAACCGGATGTCGTGGCGCATATCCTGCCCCGGTGGGCCGACCTGCACGCTGCGCGCCAATACGGGGTCCGTCGGTGCCAGCGCCGCGCCCAGCAGAATCGCACTGGCCGGTGCCAACCCCAGCGCCCACCATCCGAGCAGCGATACGCACAGGATCGACAGCGGCATGGCGAACAGCAGCAGCGGCCATAATTGCCGCCAGTTGCGCCAGGTGACCGGCCGGTCGATCGCGATCCCCGCCGCCATCAGCGACACGATCACGATGAACTCCGTGACATATTCCACCGTCAGCGCATCCAGCGCGTCGGACACCGGGTTCAAATCCGGCATTCCGATCGGCAGCGAAAAGACGATGAACCCGACCGCGACATACAGGATCGGCATGGGCAGCAGGCTTCGCGCGAGTTTGCGTTCGAGCGCGACCGCCCCCATCAGACCGAGGCCGAACAGGACGAAGGTAAAGATACGGGGTTCCATCCCGGCTCAATGCGCGCGGGGCGGCATGGGGTCCAGCGCGTTACGCCGATGCGCTCAGAAATTTCCCGACACGCTGAGGCGGAAGATCGGGCCGATGCGCAGATTGCGATCTTCGACGAAGGCGACGACCCCATCGGTACGCCGCCCGTCGAACACCGTACGGATACCCCGTTCCCGCCCGCCCAATAGATTGGCGGCGGCGGCGCGGATCGTCAGGCCGGCGATGTCCTTATGTTCGACGAACGCCGTCAGGAATGTCGGTCCTTCGAAATTGCGCGAAACCTCGCCGAGACGGAAGCTGGGTAGGCGGCGATCGGAACGCAGGCTCGCGCCATAGGCATATTCGGTGCGCGGAATATCGTGGCGAAAATCGAGTTCCAGCCGACGGTCGCGCGCCCCCGAAAACGGGCGCAACAACTGGTCCAGCGGATCGCGCACACTGCTTTCAAACAGTTCCACCTCCACATCCAGCTGCCCGCCGGGAATGCCGAGCGTATCGAGCCGCAAGGTGGTCGTCCAATCCACCTCCAGCTGGCGCGCGCTGTCGATATTGCCGCGCGATTCGCCGCCACCGGGCAAGGGGATGACATCAATGAAATCCTCGATCCATCGGCGTTCGACGGTCAGCGAGGTCTATCCCAGCGCGCCCAGCGTCTTGTTGATTTCGACATCGACGCCCCAGCTTTGCGACGGGACCAGTTCGTTGTTTCCCGCATCCTCGTTGCCGTCGTCGAGGAACACCTGCGCCAGGAAATCGCCGAACGACAGCTGCCCCACCTCGCGCAGAACCTCGACCGAGATGTCGAACCCCCTGCCGGGTTGCCAACCCAGGGAAAGGCTGCCCTTGGGCCGCTGGAAACTGCGCGTGTTGGCCGCCACGCCGGTCTGTCGCAATTTGGAATATTCCGCCCCCAACGTGGCCTGCAACGACAAATTGGAGGTTAACGGGCGACTGAAACTCAACGTTCCTTCATACCGGTCTTCGGTAACGCCTCCGGTTCCACCGGGAAAATCCACCGATATGAAATCGCCGCTATCGTTCAGCGTGAACAGGCGCGCCACGCGGTCCAGCCGGTTGAACGCGGCTTCGCCCGATGCCTGCCAGGTCGCGCCCCACAACGGCCAGCTATATTCCGCCCGACCGATCCGTTCGCCCGATCCGCCGGTGGAGCGAAACCGGCTGCCGGTCGGGCCGGTGCCGGTAATCGGCGG
The DNA here is from genome assembly GCA_049650705.1 of Pontixanthobacter sp. Classification (GTDB taxonomy): domain Bacteria; phylum Pseudomonadota; class Alphaproteobacteria; order Sphingomonadales; family Sphingomonadaceae; genus Pontixanthobacter. The sequence continues at coordinate 7,043 of JBASAR010000057.1, forward strand.
GGTGATGGGAGGGACTATCGGTCGATCGGCGGGACGATCGACCACTTGGGATGCGGATATATCGGCATCGTAGGCTTCCAGCGCGATCAGTTTCAGCCGCCCGACACCCAGGGGGAAGGCGATGTCCGCCCCGATCTCGTATTCGGGCGATCCGCCGGTTTGCAGATTGTCGCGAAAAATGCCGCCGCGATCCGGAAATGCCCGCGTCTCCACCTCCAGCCGCCTGAAAAACGTGCGTTCCAGACTGAGGTTGAGGTTGGCGGCAACATCGCTGGTAAAGGCGTATCCGAAGTTGGCCGACGCGCGCGGCACGTCGAACGCGCCGGTGAAAACCACCTTGGTATCCTCGATCACGGCGCCGGCCGCATCGGTGATGACGATCGGTCCGGTCGCACCGAAGCGGTTGTTCTCGTTACTCAGCGCGATGGTGTAGTCGAGCTTTCCCGCGCTGCCGGCAAAGGACAGTTCGCCGCCATACAGTTCGGGATCGACGTCGGTCGTGCGCACTTCCGCGCGGTAGGTGAATTGGCCGCTCAAGCCCGATTTGCTGACGACGATATTGGCGACCTGTCCGGTAAGGTCTGGAATATCCAGCGTGATGCCGTCCACGATCTCGATGCGGAGAACCGTCTCAGCCGGGATCCGCCCCAGCTGATCGCGCGCACTTTCCGACTTGCTCGACAGGCGGGTGCCGTTGACCAGCACGTTTTCGGTCGCCTGCCCCAGACCGCGCCCGCCGCCGTCGCCCGAAATCGAAAATCCGGGGATGCGTTCGACCATTTCCAACGCGTTGCGCGGGCCGAACTGCGCGAAATAGGCGGGTTCGAAAACACGTGCGGTACTCGTGCCGGTGCCGGTGCCGGTGCCGATGCTGGTATCGGTAGCAGTAGCCGTAGCCGGAGCCGTAGCAGTAGCGGGGCCGGCATCGGGTTCCGCAGTTTGCGTATCGCCCGTATCCTGCGCGCAAAGCGGGGTCGCGCCGGATGCCAAGCCGACCGCCCCGCACCATAACGCCAGCCGCCATGAAAGCGACGGTGTGACATGGGAACGGGGCGGGGTCATGGGAATGATGCGGATTTCCAACTTCTTGGCGGCCGGTGCGCCGTTACGGCCACGCGAGTAACCCGATGGGCGTCGCGGTTCCAGTTGCAAATGCAACCATTCGCCTTTTGCGGACTATGTCCCGGCCGACGGGGTGGATGCACGACACGGCACTGTCGTCGCCCGATAATGGGGCTTGAACATCATGGCGCCGGTTGCGACATAGGCCATCGATTTCACGCCCTCCCCAAAAAGGTAATTCCCACATGATCGATCTTTCCGCGCAGCTTGGCGACACCTACGGATCGCAGGGCCAGTTCACGCGCGATCCCCTGACCGGCGCGCTGGTGCCGGTGGTGGTCGAACAGACGAGCCGCGGCGAACGCAGCTTCGACATTTTCAGCCGCCTGCTACGCGAACGCATCGTGTTCATCACGGGCCAGGTGGAGGACGGGATGGCATCGCTCATCACCGCGCAGCTGCTGTTTCTTGAAAGCGAGAACCCGTCGAAGCCGATCAGCATGTATATCAATTCGCCCGGCGGCGTGGTGACGGCGGGCATGGCGATCCATGACACGATGCAATACATCAAACCGCGCGTGTCGACCGTTTGCATGGGGCAGGCGGCATCGATGGGCAGTTTCCTGCTGGCAGCGGGCGAACCCGGGATGCGCGTGGCGTTGCCCAATGCGCGGATCATGGTGCATCAACCATCGGGCGGCGCGCGTGGCATGGCGTCCGACATCGAAATCCAGGCGCGCGAAATCCTGCGCATTCGCAAGCGGATGAATGATCTCTACGTCAAATATACCGGCAAAAGCCTGAAGGATATTGAGAAGGCGATGGATCGCGATACGTTCCTCGAAGCGGACGAAGCGATGAAGTTCGGCTTGGTCGACAAGGTGTTCGAAACCCGCCCAGAAGGCGACGAGGAACCGACGGCCGATGCGGATAAGAATGGCACCGAAAAGGGTGACGAGAAGGGCAACGGCAAGGACGACAGCAAGACGCAATAGGACATCCGAACGGGTGCCGCACCAGTGGGCACCGCCGAAGTGACCCAGGCAGATACAGTGCCGTGCTTCATCGC
>JBASAR010000058.1:0-8363 GCA_049650705.1 Pontixanthobacter sp.
CGCGGCTATCGTCAGGGCTGGAACGACCGTCACCGCCGATATTGGGAAGGGCGCCGCGGCGGGTACGACCGACGTGCGAATTGGGGCGGATACAGGCAACATCGCGACGGGTATTATTACGACGACCGCAGGGCCGACCGCCGTGCGGAGCGCAGAGCCGACCGACGCGACGAGCGGCGCGACGATCGCCGGGGTGATCGACGGCGCGACCGTGGCGAAGACAGGCGCGATGAACGGCGAGAAGATCGAAACGGCGAAAACCGCCGGGACCGGGGCGATGGCAATTTCGGCAGCACCGTCTTTCCCATCCGTTCCGCCCCGGTTCAGCCTTCGAACGCACCACCGACGATGACGCGTCCAACTCGAACAGGCGCTCCGCCAACGGCTACGCCGACCGCGCCGTCCAACCGCGCCGGCGCACCGGCCGCCCGCCCATCGAACACCCGTTCGCGTCCGTCGCCGCAGCGGCAGGCACCAGTGGCGACCCGCACCGATCGCCGCCCTGCGCAGGCCGCACGTCCCCCCGTGTCGACCCGCAACGAGGGGCCGAGGGTTTCGACCAGCCCCGTCATCCGCCCGGAATAGGGCGCGCCGTTCTAGGTGTTTTCGCCCACCTGCGCCGCGCGCTCATGATGCCGGATCACCTCGTCGATGATGAAGCGCAGAAACTTTTCTGAAAATTCCGGGTCGAGCTGCGCGTCTTCCGCCAGCGCGCGAAGGCGGGCGATCTGACGCCCTTCGCGATGCGGATCGGCGGGCGGAAGCACCGCCTTCGCCTTGTATTCCCCCACCGCCTGCGTGATGCGGAACCGTTCGGCCAGCATATAGATCAACGCCGCGTCGATATTGTCGATGCTCCGCCGGAAACGCGCAAGCTCGGCGTCGTGTGGCGCCTCTTGCGAAATGTCGTGCTGCGGCGCGGGTTCTGTCTGGTCCATCACCCGATAGGCTATCACGGTTCGCGCAAGCCATCTACGCCCCTTCGCACTTGCCAATAATGCTGCCTTTCCCCATGTCCCCCGCACCATGACGGCCCAGATCATCCCGCTTGCACGCAGCATGCCGACACTCGATCCGATGCTGGCGCTGACGGCACCCGGTATGAATGCAGTGAATGCGGTCATCCTCGACCGGATGCAGAGCGAGATACCGCTGATCCCGGCGCTGGCGGGCCATCTGATTTCGGGTGGCGGAAAGCGCCTGCGCCCGATGCTTACGCTCGCAGGGGCGGAACTGGTCGGCTATAGCGGTACGCGCCATCACAAACTGGCGGCTGCGGTCGAATTCATTCATACCGCCACATTGCTGCATGACGATGTGGTGGATGGTTCCGATCTACGCCGGGGCAAGGCGGCTGCCAATATCATCTTCGGCAACCCGGCAACCGTGTTGGTCGGCGATTTCCTGTTCAGCCGTTCGTTCGAACTGATGACGGAGGACGGCAGCCTCAAAGTGCTGAAAATCCTCTCCGGCGCCAGCGCGATCATCGCGGAGGGCGAGGTCGATCAGCTGACCGCGCAGCGGCAGATCGAAACGAGCGAGGAGCGCTATCTCAAGATCATCGGTGCGAAAACCGCCGCTCTATTCGCCGCCGCCAGCCGGATCGCCGCCGTCGTTGCCGAATGCGACGAACCGCAGGAAATCGCGCTGGACGACTACGGACGCAACCTGGGCGTCGCGTTCCAGCTGGTCGACGACGCGATCGATTACGATTCCGACGCGGCGCAGATGGGCAAGGACCGGGGCGACGATTTTCGCGAAGGCAAGATGACGCTGCCGGTGATACTCGCCTATTCGCGCGGGTCGGAGGCAGAGCGGGTGTTCTGGAAACGCGCCATTTCCGGTATCGCGGCGGACGATGCAGCGCTGGAAGAAGCGGTCGCGCTGATCGCGAAATACGACGCGGTCGAAACCACGCGCGAACGGGCGCGGCATTTCGCCAATCGCGCGGTCGATGCAATCTCGATCTTCCCCGACAACCGCGCCCGCGCCGCGATGGCGGAAGCGGCGCAATTCGCAGTGTCGCGCGGGTATTAAAGGCGCGCGAACGAAACGGCGTGCGACGCGCAACGATATGACCCGGCTCCCCATAGAAGCCGTGCTGCCCGAACTGATGGATACGATCGACACGGTCGGCACCGCCGTCCTGATCGCGCCGCCGGGCGCGGGCAAGACGACCGCCGTCGCCCCGGCGCTGATCCGGCAGGCATGGTGCGACGGCATGGTCATCCTGCTCAGCCCCCGACGCGTGGCGGCGCGTGCCGCGGCGGAGCGGATGGCGCAGACGCTGGGCGAAAAGCCGGGTGAGACGGTCGGCTACCTCACACGGATGGACAGCCGGCAATCGAACGCCACCCGCATTCTGGTCATGACGGAGGCGATATTCGTCAATCGTATAGTAGAGGATGCCGAACTGCCGGGTGTGAGCGCAATCCTGTTCGACGAGGCGCACGAGCGGCATCTGGACAGCGATCTGGGGCTGGCACTGGCGTTGGAAAGCCGTGCCGTTCTGCGTCCCGATCTGCGTATCTGCGTCATGTCGGCGACGATCGACGGGCAGCGTTTCGCCGATCTGCTGGGCAAGGAAACGCGGGTCATCCAGAGCGCAGGCAAAGCCTATCCGCTGCGCCTGGAATGGCTGGGATCGCGCGGCGAAGTGCCTTTTGAATCGCGTATGGCGGATGCGGTGCTGACGGCATGGCGCGCGGAGACAGGCGACATCCTCGCTTTCTGTCCCGGCGTTCGGGAAATTGGCCGGGTGCAGGCGACGCTCGAACGTGCGCTACCGGATGTCCCGATCCTGCCCCTGCATGGACAGGTCGAGGCGGCGGCTCAAAGGTCCGCGATCCGCCGCGATACGCAGGGCCGACGGCGAATCGTATTGGCAACGGCCATCGCGGAAACCTCCCTGACGCTGGACGGCGTATCGGTGGTTGTCGATGGCGGTCTGTCACGCCGCGCCGTGTTCGATCACACCGCTGGAACCACGCAATTGGTAACCCGCCGATCCAGCCAGGCATCGGCCGATCAGCGGGCCGGGCGCGCGGCGCGGCAGGGGCCGGGGGTTGCCTATCGTTTATGGGAGGCGGCGGGCCATGCCGGTCGTGCGGCGTTCGATGCGCCCGAAATGCAAACCGCCGATCTCGCGCCGACGATGTTGACGGTGGCGCGCTGGGGCAGCGATAACATCGCCGAAATGGCCTGGCTCGACCCGCCGCCCGCCGCTACCATCGAGTCCGCAATACAGCGGCTGGTCGGGATGGGCGCGCTGGAACCGGGGTCGGGCGATCGCCATACGATCACGCCATGGGGGCGCAAGATCGCGTCGTTGCCGATCGATCCGGCATCGGCGGCGGCGGTCCTGCACGGGGCGCAAGCGGGACTGGCCGAGGACACCGCGCGGTTCGTGCTGCTGTTGCAGGAACGTGGTTTGGGCGGCCCGGGCGAGGATTTGCATGCCCGACTTATACGCTGGAACGCGGACCGATCGCCCCGCGCGGCCGCATCGCGCAAACTGACGGCGCGCTGGGCGCGATTGGCGGAACGGGCGGTCGATAGCGAAGCCGCTTCGGAAATGACCGACCCCGCGATCGCGATGGCATTGGCCCTTCCGGATAATGTCGCGAAGCGGCGTGGCACGGCAGGTGACGCATGGGTGTCTGCCGGCGGGCGCGGTTATATTCTCGACCCCGCGTCGCCCCTCTCGACTTCCGAATGGTTGGTGATCGGCCATGCGCAGGGGCAAGCGAAGGGCGCGCGCATTCTGGCCGCCGCCCGGTTGGACCCCGCCGCTGTAGACGCCCATCTCGGCCATCTCGTCGAACGGCGATCGATCGTCCGCTGGAACACGCAGGAAGAACGGGTCGAGGCGCGACTGGAACGGCGATTTGGCGCGATCACGATGGCGCGCGGCCCCGACCCGGCACCCGATGCAGCTGCGGTTGCGGCGGCGCTGAACGATGCTGCGCTTGAGCGGCTGGACAGGTTATTGCCGAAAGACGTGATGGCCAGGGCGCGTTTTGCCGGTATCGATGCCTTGCTGCCGGACCGGTTGCGCGACACGGCGGAACTCTGGCTTTTTCCGATGCTGGAGGGGCGGCGCGATCTCCAACTGGCGCCGTCGCGGATGACCGAAGCAATACTGGGTCAGCTGGATTGGGAGACACGGCGCAGGCTGAATACGCGCACGCCAATTCATTTCGAAAGTCCTGCGGGAACGCGCGAGACCATCGATTATGTGGGCGAAGGTGCACCCGCCATCGCCATCCGCGTGCAAGCACTGTTCGGTTTGGATCGGCACCCCATGATCGGCGACACGCCGTTGCTTCTGCAGCTTACCAGCCCCGCCGGACGACCCATTCAGGCCACCCGCGACCTACCTGGTTTTTGGCGTGGCAGTTGGCACGAAGTGGCGAAGGCGATGAAGGGTCGCTACCCCAAACACCGCTGGCCCGACCAACCGTGGCTGGAAAGACCTTCCCTCAAAACCAAAAACGCCTTAAACCGATCGGGATAAACCGGTCCGCAGGACCGCAAGCGCAACTGCGCGGCCGAGTTTGTACAAGAAAGCCATGCGAGCCGGATGGTGCGCGCCCGGCGTTTGAGGGACCACGACAAACATGTCTGCACGTATCTATCAGATCCCCAAAAGCGCGATGCAATCGGGCAAGGCGAAGATCGACGGCTGGATGCTGGAATTCGAACAATCCGAAGCGCGCAAACCCGATCCGCTGATGGGCTGGACCGGCAGCGGCGATACGCAGGCGCAAGTGCAGCTGAAGTTCGATAGCAAAGATGCCGCAAAGGACTACGCCGCCAAACACGGGATCGTCGCGCGGGTCCATGCGACCCCGCCAAAATCGCTGAAACTGCAGGCGTATGCGGATAATTTCAAATAGGCACCGATAATCCCTAATGAGCGCGGATCGGTGGCTCGACGCTGGACAAATCGCTCGCCACAAATCATATGTGCGTTCGGGAGTCGGGTGGACGTTTAGCGTTCGCCAACCTGGTCAGGTCCGGAAGGAAGCAGCCACAACGATGTGCGGCGGGTCGCCCGGCTCCTATTCACGAACTTAAATCGACATCGCGCGTCATTGCGCTTACCTTCGCCTGATGGACGATTCACCGGACAGCGCGCAGACACCGCCCTGGAACGATAGCCAGATACCGGGCGCGCCCCCCGAGATGCCAACCGCGGCCGAACTCGAAGCAGCCGGACAGAACAGTATGTTCGGCGACGCGCCTGTGGACGAGCAATCGGTCAACGATGCAGCGAAACCGGTTCCGGCTCCGGCTTCGGCTCCGACCCCTAACCAGCCCTACCGCGTGCTCGCGCGCAAATACCGGCCGCGCACATTCGGCGAACTGATCGGCCAGGAACCGATGGTCCGCACGCTGGCCAATGCGATCAAGCGCGATCGGCTCGCCCATGCGTTTCTGATGACCGGCGTGCGCGGGGTGGGCAAAACCTCGACCGCGCGGCTGATCGCCAAGGCATTGAATTGCGTCGGTCCCGATGGCGAAGGCGGACCGACGATCGATCCCTGCGGTCGGTGCGAACCCTGCGTGGCGATTGCGGAAGGGCGCCATATCGACGTGATCGAGATGGACGCCGCGTCGCATACCGGTGTCGACGATGTGCGCGAGATCATCGAAGCGGTCCGCTACGCTGCGGTAACCGCGCGCTACAAGATCTACATCATCGACGAGGTTCACATGTTGAGCCGCAATGCGTTCAACGCGCTTCTGAAAACACTGGAAGAACCGCCCGCCCACGTTAAATTTCTGTTCGCCACGACGGAAGTGGAAAAGCTGCCGGTCACGGTGCTCAGCCGGACGCAGCGTTTCGACCTGCGGCGCATCACCGGCGAGATGCTGCACGAACATTTCGGCCATATCTGCAAGCTGGAAGGCGTCGCCGCCGAAGACGAAGCGTTGACCATGATCGCCGCCGCCGCCGAAGGTTCGGTGCGGGACGGGCTGTCGATCCTGGACCAGGCGATCGCCAATGCCGATCTTACCGGCGATGATACGGTCACTGCCGCCAGCGTGCGCGATATGCTGGGGCTGGCGGATAAGACCGCGCAGCGCCGGCTGCTGGGAATGCTGCTGGATGGCGAGGCGAAACCGATGCTCGATGCGGTGAACGAACAGCACGCGCTGGGCGTCGAACCGCTGGCGCTGATGCGCGGATTGATGGATCTCGTCCACCGGATTACCGTGGCGCAGATTGCGGGGGTGCAGGCGGACGCGGCAACGTCGAACGAGCGCGAAATCCTGTCCGATTGGTCGACGCGCCTTACCAGCGCACAGCTTCACCGGCTGTGGCAGCTTCTCCTGAAGGGGTACGAGGAAGTCAAGGTCGCGCCCGACCCGCTCGCTTCCGCGCAAATGGCCCTTCTGCGGCTGCTCCATGCCGCGTCGCTGCCGGATCCCGGTGCGCTGGCGAAACGGATCGAAGAGTTGGCGGACAACGGCGTCGCCGCATCGGGGAGCGCGGGCGATGCGAGCGGGCAGCCGCCGTCCGCCAGGCTCCAATGGCCGGAACTGGTGCAAAAGGTGGAAGACAACGGCAACCATCTCGCGGCCAGCATCATGCGGCTGCAACTGCGCATCGTTACGCTGGAACCGGGAACGCTGCGTTTCGCACGGGCGGATGCGTTCAAGGAGGATATCGGCTCACAGTTGCGCGATGCTCTGGTCGGCGCAACCGGGGATCGCTGGACTGTCGAACAGGTCGATGAAGAAGGCGCGCCCTCCTTGATCGAGGCGGATGAAGCAAATGCGCGTGCCGCCTTGGAACAATTGAAGAAACACCCACTTGTCACAGCGACACTGGCGGCGTTTCCCGGCGCGGAAATGATCGACGATCCGGGTGCGCCCGCCCGTAGAAGCGCTTGAAGCAAAGAAGGACAAAGACATGCAATCGATGGAAGAGATGATCCAGGCCGCGCAGAAGGCGGCGGAAACCATTCAGACGCAGATGAACGACGTGCAAGTCAAGCTCGACGCGATCGAGGTGACGGGCGAAGCCGGCGGCGGCCTGGTCAAGGTCCGCGCCAGTGCGAAAGGCCGCATTCTTGGTGTCGCGATCGATGACAGCCTGTTCAAACCGGACGAAAAGCAGATGGTCGAAGACCTTGTCGCCGCCGCTTTCAACGACGCACGCGGCAAGGCGGACCGCGTATCCGAAGAGGAAATGAAGAAGATACAGGGCGGCATGGGCTTGCCCCCGGGCTTCAACCTGCCGGGCATGGGATAACAAACAGACGCAAACATGGGAGAGAGACGATGGCGACGCTGATGAACGATAATGCGACGGCGAAGTTCGGGGAACACGATGCGGACATCCGCGCGCAGGTTTCGGACGAGGAATGGGCGGTCCGCGTCGATCTGGCGGCGGCCTATCGGCTGGTGGCGATGTATGGATGGGACGATCTCATTTTCACCCATCTTTCCGCCCGCGTTCCGGGGCCGGAGCATCATTTCCTGATCAATCCCTACGACATGATGTTCGAAGAGATTACAGCTTCGTCGCTGGTCAAGATCGATGTGGAGGGGCAGCCGGTCATTCCATCGTCCCACCCGGTCAATCCCGCCGGCTTCACCATTCATTCCGCCCTGCACATGAATTGCAAGGATGCCGGCGCGGTCATGCATGTGCACACCCCCTGCGGACAGGCGGTCAGTGCGATGGAATTCGGGCTGCTGGAGCATACGCAAACCGGCATGATCGCGCGGCACGATATCGCCTATCATACCTATGAAGGCATCGCGACCGATCTTGAGGAACGCGAACGGCTGGTCGAGGATATGGGCGATAAGCATGCGATGATCCTGCGCAATCACGGCACGCTGACGATCGGCAAGAATGTCGCCGAAGCGTTCGTGCGGCTGTATTTCTTGGAACGGGCCTGCGAAACGCAGGTCGCGATGTTGAGCGCGGGGCGGGACAATCTGAACAATCCGCCGCAAGGTACGCCGGAAAAGGTGCAAGCGCAGACTCCGCCAGCCGGCATCGGCATGGTGGCGAACGGTCTGGCCTGGCCCGCATTGCTGCGCAAGCTGGACCGGGCGGATGACGGGTTCCGAACTTAAGCCGATATCCCGGGCTTGACCCGGGATCCCGCCTGATTTCGAATGTTGAAGAAGCGTGGCCCTGGAACCGATCCGGGGCGACGGGAGCGGCGACATTCGTTGCAGTTGCAAGCCCCGCTGCCGTCCCCATATCCATGGTCGTACAACGCCGCCTTTGCGGTGAACCCCAACCCCACGGAAAAACCATGACAACTCTCCCCCTTCTTCCCTTGCGCGATATCGTCGTGTTCCCCGGAATGGTCGTCCCCCTGTTCGTGGGTCGC
>JBASAR010000059.1:0-8063 GCA_049650705.1 Pontixanthobacter sp.
ACGACCATGCCGGCCAGCGCAAGCATCGACGTAGCGGCATAGGCGATGCCCATCAGGCCCGCCAATTGGAAGCTGACGATGATGCCGGTCACGATGGCCAGCGTCGGCAGGGCGGTCGATTCAAGACTGATCGCCAGTCCCTGGATGACATTGGTGCCATGGCCCGTTTCCGATGCCTTGGCGATGCTGCGCACGGGGCGGAACTGCGTGCCGGTGTAATATTCGGTGATGTAGATGATGATGTAGGTGAGGACGAGCCCGACCATGGAGGACCAGAACAGGTCCCATCCGGTGAACGCCGCGATGGAAGAGGTGCCTTCTTCCGACAGGGGCGCACCGGGATCGACCGCCGCCAGATTGGTGCCGCCGATCGCCGTGTCCATGTCACCCAAAGCGAAATTGATCGCCAGCCAAATGAGAGGGACGGAAGTGACGGCGGTGACCAGGAAGCCCCTATACATGGCCCCCATCACATCGTTTTTCTTACCCAGTTTAACGAAGTAGGTGCCAAGAATGCTGGTGAGGATACACGCCCCGCCGATCAGCAGTGGCAGCGCCATCATCGGGAACAGCAGATCGCCGATGTTGGACAGGAGCAACGCGGTCAGCACCATGGTCGCGCCGACGGTCACGACGTAGGTTTCGAACAGATCGGCCGCCATGCCTGCACAATCGCCAACATTGTCGCCGACATTGTCCGCGATCACGGCGGGGTTGCGCGGATCGTCTTCGGGGATACCGGCTTCCACCTTGCCGACCAGATCGGCGCCGACATCGGCAGCTTTGGTAAAGATACCGCCGCCCAAACGCGCGAAGATGGAGATGAGCGATGCGCCGAAAGCCAGACCGACCAGACCGTCGATCACTTCGCGGCTGTTCGCCGCGTAATTCGCCACGCCGGTCAGATACCAGAAGAACACCGCGATCGCGAGTAGTGCCAGCCCCGCCACCAGCATGCCGGTGATCGCGCCCGCCCGGAAAGCCAATGTCAGCCCTTCCTGCAAACCCGTCTGCGCCGCCGCCGCCGTGCGGACATTGGCGCGCACGGAGATGTTCATGCCAACGAATCCCGCCACGCCCGACAGGATGGCACCGATCACGAAACCGATCACGGGGATCATGCCGAGGAACAGGCCGACCAGCACCGCGACCACTACGCCGACGATGGCAATGGTGGTGTATTGCCGTTTCAGATAGGCTTGCGCGCCTTCCTGAATGGCGCCGGAAATTTCCTGCATTCTGGCATTGCCGGCCGCCGCGCCGAGCACTTGCCGGCTGGTGACGAAACCGTAACCGACGCCGACCAATCCCAACACGATTGCGATATATACCAGTTCCACGGACATCTCCCCCGATGTGCTTTGCGTGTATGTCACTCGCCGCCGTCCCGCTTATACGGGTCCGATCGCGAATGGCCGGGTATATAGGCGGGTCCGAGCCGCGCAACCCCCGGCAAGCGATTTATCGGGAGTGCCGGGTATCGGCGCGATCCTGGTGCCGATAACCCAGCGCATCGTCGGCGGCTGGCGGCTCACCGTCGATCAGGAGAGCATGGCCCCGCCGATCGACAACGGTGCCGATGCGATAGGCGAGGAGGGGCAAATCCTGCTTCGTAGGCGCCGTAAACAATAGCTGATAATCGTCGCCCCAGCGCATTGCCTCTGCGCGTCGATCGGTATCGGTCGCAACGGGTACACGCAGGGTATCGATCGACAGCGTCACGCCGCTTGCATCCGCAATACGGCTCGCATCGAGCAGCAGACCGTCCGACACATCCATCATCGCGCTGGCAACGCGAGCAAGCAGCTGCCCTTCCTTCAAAAGTGGCGTCGGTCGGCGATAGGCGGTGCTGTGCGCGCCGGTACCATCGCGCAACGCCTCGAACCCCAGCATCGCGGCGCCGACCCGACCGGTGATGTATAATGCGTCATCGACCCGCGCACCGTTGCGGCCCGGCACGGGAGTATATGTCGCGCGGCCGATGGCGGTCATGCCGAACGTGCGCCCGCCATTGCCGGAAACGGTATCTCCGCCCAGCAGCGGGCAGTCATATTTGCCGAGCGCCTCCGTAAGACCGGCGCGAAACCGATCGTCGCCCGCCCCGAGCGTATGACCAAGCAGAACACCAACCGGTACCGCACCCTTCGCAGCGAGGTCGGACAGATTGGTCGCCACCAGTTTCCAAGCGACATCCGCCATGTCCTGTGTGGGCAGGAAATGCGTGCCTTCGACCATCGCATCGTGCGTGAGGACCAGTGTTTCGCCGCCCACCTCCAGCACCGCCGCATCGTCCAGCAGGCCGCGCGCGGCAGGATGCGTCGCCAATGCCCGCAACCCGTCGATGAACGCGCTTTCGCCGCTCACCGGACGGCTTTGGCCACCGCGTCCAGCACGCCGTTGACGAACTTCGCCTCGCGATCGTCGAAGAAGGCTTTGGCCACATCGACATATTCGCCGATCACCGTGCCGATAGTAATGTCCGGGCGCGCCATCAATTCATACGACCCGGCCCGCAATATCTGCAGCATCGTCTTGTCGAGCCGCGCGATCGACCAGCTTGCGGTCAGCTTTTCCGCCAGCTTCTCGTCGATCTCGTCGCGCCGGGCGGCCACGCCGGATACGACATCGTCGAAGAACGCCACGTCGGCATCGGCATATTGATCATCCTCGATCTCGCGCCCCAACCGGTGCTGATGAAATTCATCGAGCAGTTTTGCGAGCGCGGTTTTCTCCATGTGTTGCTGGTAAAGCGCCTGCACGGCAGCGAGCCGAGCGGCGGACCGCGCGATGCCGCGTTTGGAAGATTTCGATCTGGCCATTCAGGCGTCCTTTTCAAGGCGGATGGCGATGGATCGCGCATGGGCGGGCAGCCCTTCTGCCTCCGCTATGGCAATCGCGGCGGGGCCGATGGCGCGCAGCGCCTTTTCATCCAGTTCGATGAAGCTCGACCGTTTCATGAAATCCAGAACCGACAGCCCGCTGGAAAAGCGCGCGCGGCGACCGGTCGGCAGCACATGGTTGGGACCGGCCATGTAGTCGCCGATGGCTTCCGGCGCATATCGGCCGATGAAGATGCTCCCCGCATGGCGAATACCGTCGAACAGCGGCGTCGGATCGGCCACCGCCAGTTCGACATGTTCCGCCGCCAGCTGGTTCGCCAACGGTACGGCCTGCGCGAGATCACTTACCACGATAATGACGCCATGCGCTTTCCAACTGGCCTGCGCAGCCTTGGCGGTCGGCAGCATCGCGGATTGCACGTCCACGCGATCCTCCACCTGCATCGCGAAATCGGCGTCGTCGGTAATCAGGATGGACTGCGCATTCGGGTCGTGTTCCGCCTGCGACAACAGATCGGCGGCAATCCAGTCGGGATCGTTGTCCCTGTCCGCGATCACGAGAATTTCACTGGGCCCGGCGACCATGTCGATTCCGACCACGCCGAAAAGCTGGCGTTTCGCCTCCGCGACATAGGCATTGCCGGGGCCCACGATGACATCAACCGGGGCAATGCGCCGCGTTCCGTAAGCCAGCGCGCCGACCGCCTGCGCCCCACCGACGCGCCAGACCTCATCGACCCCGGCAATATGCGCCGCCGCCATGACCAACGGGTTGACGACGCCGCGCGGCGTCGGCGTGACCACGACCAACCGTTCGACACCCGCGACCTTGGCGGGGATGGCGTTCATCAACAGGGACGAAGGATAGGCCGCCCGTCCGCCCGGGACATACAGCCCCGCTGCTTCGACTGCGTTCCACCGTGCGCCCAGCCGCACGCCTGCCTCGTCCGTATAATCGCGTCCGCCAGGCAGCTGGTCGGCATGATAGGCACGGATGCGGGTCGCCGCGAGCGTCAGCGCATCGCGCAATTCCGGGGTCAGACCGTCGAACGCGGCGCGGCAGTCGTCCTTGGTGACGGTCCAGTCGGCGTCGCTGTCCAGCGCATGATCGTCGAACTGGCGGGTGAGTTTCGCCAATGTCGCATCGCCATCGCGGCGCATGTCGGACAGGATGGATGCGACACGGCCCGCCACATCGCCATCGGTTTCGCGGCGGTCGTTTACGATCGTGCGAAAGGCGCGTTCGAACCCGTTATCGGTGATGGAAAGTTTGCGCATCAGGCGGCGGCTTTATCGATGGGATCAGCGGCGATATCGCGGAATGCTTCGACCAACCGCGCCACGCGCGCATCCTTCTTCCACGCGGCCCGGTTCACGATCAGGCGGGCGGAGATGGCCATGATCGTTTCCACTTCGACCAAACCGTTCTGTTTCAAGGTCGCGCCGGTCGAAACGAGGTCGACGATGCGCCCCGCCAATCCGAGCGAGGGCGCAAGCTCCATCGCCCCGTTCAGTTTCACGCATTCGGCCTGGATGCCTTTCCCTTCGAAATGGCGGCGCGTGATCGCGGGATATTTGGTCGCCACGCGCAAATGGCTCGCGCCGTTCGGGGCGCCCCCGCCATCCTTCGGTTCGGCCACGGCCAGATGGCAATGGCCGATATCGAGATCGACGGGGGCATAAAGGTCGGAATAGTCGAATTCCTCGATCACGTCGCTGCCCACGATGCCCAGCTGCGCCGCGCCATGCGCCACGAAGGTCGCCACGTCGAAGGCGCGGACGCGGATCAGGCGCATATCGGCGCGATTGGTGTCGAAGCTGAGGCTGCGGTCTTTCTTATCGTGGAACGCCGCGCCGGGCTCGATTCCCGCACGCGCCATCACCGGCAAGGCTTCATCGAGAATGCGGCCCTTGGGGATGGCGAAAGTCAGCGCGTCTGTCATGATGGGCCGCAGATAGGGACGGGCGCCGGGAAGGGCAATCGAAAGGGGACGGTAGATCATGGCGAATGGACCGGACGTGGTGGGCGCGGATTACGGCGGTGTCATGGACATCAAAGACATCCCCGCCGCGATCGAATGGCAGGCGGAACATGCCGCGCGGGCCGGGGCCACGGGCACGGCGCGTATTCTGCGCGGGCTGCTGGCGGTGCTGGATACGGATACCGCCGTCCGCCGCCGGATGACGCAATGGGAGGAGCTGACCCTGCAGGATGCGATGCCGCTGCGCATTCATGGCGGACTGCATCATCTGCTGTTGAGTGGCAAAGATCGGCGGCTGGAGCCGGTTTATGCCGGATTGAAAGTCGATCAGAAGCAGATAGATAACTTGGTTAGCGATCTGGTGCGAACTTACGATAGGCGTTTGCTACCGTGGCTTGACGGGCCGCCGCAAACGAACGAGGCCGGGCGGTCCTGGGCATTCATGGCGGCGTTGTTTTGGCTGTCCGAACGGGTCGGTTCGCGCTTTGCCCTTCACGAAATCGGCGCGAGTGCGGGGGTCAACACGATGATGGACCGCTATCGCTTCGATTTGGGCGGTGTCATGGCCGGTCCGCACGATGCGATGATCCGCATCGACCCTGAATGGCGCGGGCCGCCGCCGCCCGATGCGCCGGTTTCCATCCTGTCCACCCGCGGCTGCGACCGGTCGCCGATCGATCTCACCGATCCCGCGGCGGCGCTGCGCCTTAAAAGCTATGTCTGGCCCGAAGCGGCCGCGCGCATGGCCCGGATCGAAGCGGCCGCACGGCTGGCACAGAAACAGGCACCCGATCTGGTGAAGCAGGATGCGGCGGCTTTCGTGCATGATATGCTCGGCACGAAACCCGAAGAGGGCGTGGCGCGGGTTCTATGCCATTCGATCGTCTGGCAATATCTGCCGGAGGACACGCGCGCTTCGATCCGGCGCGATATGGAACTAGCGGGCGAGGCGGCGACCGAGGATACCCCGCTCGCCTGGGTCTCGCTGGAAACCGACCGCAAGACTTTCGCGCATGAATTGCATGTGCGTTATTGGCCGGGCGGTGGGGCGACGGTGAAGCTGGGTTGCGGCCATCCCCATGGCGCATGGGCGGAATGGTTCGGCGTCTAGGGCAGGAAATCGTCCAGCGCGGCGTTGACGACGTCCGGTTTTTCCCACGTGACGAAATGTCCGCAATCCGGCACTTTTGCGATCGTCAGATCGTCGACCAGTTCGTCCAGCCCGTCCAGATTGGCGGGCGGCAGGGCCATGTCGTTCATCGCCCAGATGACCAGTGTGGGAATTGTCAGATTGGGCAGAGCGGGCGGCGTGTAGCCATCCGGCATGGCGAAGGGCGCATTCATCGTTGGCACGTCGACGGGGCTGGCGCGATACCAGTTCAGCATGGCGATTGCGGTGTCGGGATCACTCCAGTCTTCCTGTTGTCGTGCACGTTCATGGTCGCCCATATCCGCTGCGCGATCCCATTTGAGTTCGCGCGTCAGCAGTGCCGGCAGTCCGTTTTCGCGCACAAAATCATCCGTCGCGGGATCGCGGAACGTGCGAATATACTGGCTTGCCGCACGCTGCCCCTCATGCGTGTACAGCAAGCGCCCGAAGATCAGCGGATGCGGGGCGTTGGCAATGACGGCGCGGGTGACACGCCCGTCCGCCTGACCGCGAAGCGCCGTGCCCCATGCGATCGCGCCGCCCCAATCGTGGCCCAGCACGGTGAACGTCTCGACCCCCAACGCATTCGCCATTTGAAACACGTCACCGATAAGTCGGTCGGGTGTATAGGCGTCCTTGCCCTGCGGTTTGGACGACCCGCGATAGCCCCGCTGGTCCGGTGCGATGCAGCGATAGCGGCCCGATAGATGCGCGATCTGATGCCGCCAGGCGCGGTGGGATTCGGGGAAGCCATGCAGGAAGATCAACGCCTCCCCTTCGCGTGGGCCGGTGTCCTGCACGTCGAGTTCGATACCCGTGGGCAGGGTTACGCGCGTCATGCTCGGGTTACTGGGTGCCATCATCCGCCTCCATCTTCTCCATATAGCCTTTGGTGACCATGTCCGCGATCTGGTCGAACAATTGATCGGGGGTGCGGCGCAGTTCGCCCATCGTTTCTTCCATCCCGCGCGCCACGATGATCTCGCGCTGGCCCCGCGCGATCGCATCCACGATGGTGCGCGCGGCGTCGCCTGCCGGAATGCCGCCATCGATCGCCGCATCGCTGCGCCCGCGTTTTTCTCCCGACGCATCGAGCGCGTTGCGCGCCACATCCGTCGCAATCGAACCCGGCGCGACGACATGCACATCGACATGGTCTGCCGATAATTCCGCGCGCAAGGCGTCGGCATAGCCGATCAGTCCGAATTTCGCCGCGCAATAGGCGGTGCGCATCGGTACGCCGACTTTCCCAGCGATGGAGGAGATAAACACCAATCTACCCGATCCGCGCGCCGTCAGGTGGGGCAAAAGCGCCTGCGTCGCCGCGATCTGCGCAACCAGATCGATGTCGATGATATCGCGATAGACCCGCATATCGGTATCCACCGCCCGGCTGCGTTGCGAAACGCCGGCATTGGCAACGAATATGTCGATCCCACTCCGCCATGCGACCGCGCGCCGGGTGGCCTCCGCCATTGCCGCATCGTCCCGCACGTCGAAGGGCAAAATCAGCGTTTCGCCATCGATCCCCCCGGCGACCTGCGCCAGACGCTCTTCGTCCCTGCCCGACAGGACGATGCGCGCGCCGCGTCCCGCCCATTCCCGCGCAAGTGCGGCACCGATGCCGGACGACGCGCCGGTGATCCATACGGTCTTGCCGGAAAAGCTCATGGGTAACTCACGGTTTTGGGGGCGCCATCGGGCAGCGGAATGCGTTCGTCATCGTCCGGCACCGGCGCGAAACGTCCTTCGCGCCAATCCTCCTTCGCCTGTTCGATCCGTTCGCGACTGGAACTGACGAAATTCCACCACGCATGGCGTTTCGTGGCGAAGGCTTCCCCGCCCATCAGCATCGCGCGACCGCCCGTGGAAGATGACAGACGCATCGGTATGCCGGGTTTCAGCACGTTGGGTTGGAAGGGCACGAGTGCCTGCTGATCGAGTTCGGCTTCGCCACCGACCAACATGACCGCGCGTTCGTCGGCCTCGGCATCGATTGGAATGGCGCCGCCCGCCTCCAGCATGATCTCGGCGTAGATCGTTTCCGCATGCGTCGTCGTCGCCGCTTGCTGCCCCCACAATTCACCCATT
>JBASAR010000060.1:0-5634 GCA_049650705.1 Pontixanthobacter sp.
CCTGCTTATCGTAATCGCCAATCCCCACCGCACCCATCAACAGGTTGCGATCGAGAATGATTTCGCCGCCCACATCCGAACCTTTCAGGAACGCCGCCCAATCGCTACGCTTTTCATAAGCGCAGGCTACGACCACCCGGTCGAAGGGGGCGCATATCCGGGCGAGCCGATCGAACATATGCGGATCGTCGTTCGGGCGCAGCTGTGTGTCGGTGACATCGATCACGTCTGCATCGCGCAGGGGGGCCGCCGCGATTCCGTCGCGGATGAGCAGGGTTTTCACGGCCTGCCCGTTCATGGCCCTCTTGAACAAAAGATCGACGGCAATTTTCCCGATTACCATGAAGACCGCGGCCGCGCCGAACGTGATCGTGAAGCCGACTCGCGATACGTCATCCGCATTCGCGATGAAGCCCAGACCCATCAGAACGAGCGCGGTTCCACCCAGCGCACCCAACGCACGCTGCACGCCGAGCAATCGGCTTTCGAGGGTTTCCACCGAATGCACTTCGCGCGCCAGGGCGATCATGACGAAGATCGGCAGGGCCAATACGAGAATCGACTGTCCGGCCGCCTCAAGCCAACGCTGGTCCTTCACTTCGAGTGCGACGACATAACCCAGCACGATCGCAAGAACATCGAACACGAACGCCGCCAGATACAACAGGGCGCGCTTGTCCCGCGCCGGCATGGTCTGGCCGCCGACGCTCGTCGGCCCCTCCGCCTGGTGTACGACCGGGGGGACGACACCCAATTCGGTCGCGTCATCGATAATATTTCGGTCCTGCCGCATCGAGCCCCATCGGCGTGTCGTTGGCGTTGTGTCCCGCCTTTAACACGAACAGGTTGGGGAAGGGTTACAATTCGGAGAAATTGCGATGTTTATGATATTTCGGGTTTTTCGTGGTTCGCATTAAGCATCGCGAATGGTGACTTGCATGGCGCTTTGGTAGAAATAATCGTTGGTTGGACTTCCGGCCGTGACCGACAAAGTTATGCTCCCGTCCACTGGAGTCACACCGACCGCCCTCGCGAGATGCGAATAATTGTTTGCGGCGTCGATCTGCGGCAGGGCGGTGCCGTTCACGCCGAACACGGTATTGCGGCCGGCACTGCCGCTTCGGGTGCCGTAGAATTCGATATCGCACACCTTTCCCGCCGGTATGCCGGTAAGCTGCGAACGGGAGATCGGCGTTATGCCACTCACCCGCCCATACACGCCGCGCGTGGTAACCGCATCGGGGAGCCAGGCGATCTGACTGACACCGGCAGCTTGGCTGATCGTACCCAGCCATGTCTGCGGCCCCTGTTCCGGCCCGTCGCGGTATTGATAGACGATGCCGGTGTCCTTCCCGTCGATATCCTTCAGGTTGGCCACATGTATGCCGTCCCCCGTCGCATGTTCGTTTGCAAGATTGAAACCGGGCGCCCGCGTCCCGCCACCCGATTGGATGCGGATGATTTGGGCGGGCGAGGCGATATTGACGGTCACGGCGTCCAGGCGGGTCTGGAGGGCGGACACATCCGCACCTGCGGCGGCAGCGGCGTCGATCGCCGATTGCGCGGTTTCTTTTGCCTCCTGCGTTCTTGTCGTTTCAGCCCGACCTGTCGCCTCATCGGCTATCTTGCGCAGAACCGCTCCGGAAATTGCATCAAGCCGGCCGGCGAGCTCGTCCTTCGCATCCGTCTGTTCCAGGGCGGCCAGTGCAAATTCTGCCTCTGTAAAGGCGGTGCGCGAGTTGGCGGCGGGGCTGGAATCGCGTGCCTTCGCTTCGGCATCGGCGATACGCCGCTCTATCTGCGACGGCCCCCACGCGCGGGTATAGACGAACCGGAACCAACTATCCGTCCAGAGCGCGCGGACACCGGCATACGCACCGTGTATGCCATCGATCAATGCGTTCCTGTCCAGCAACACTTCGAGATATTCGTCCACCCGGCTGCGTTTTATGGTCGGATCGTAAAGCTCAGGCAGGTTCGCGGCGACCCATGGGTGAACGATTCGATCGTTATAGGGCGCGCTACCATCCTGTTGATTTGCGGGCGTGACGGCGGGGTCCGTTCGATATTGGCGGTAGGACGTGTTCGACATGGCGAATTCGAATGCACCATACGCGGCGCGAATCGTATCGAGCGCGGTATGGATGGAGTCGAACTGCGCCGCGTCATACGGGCGCCCGTTCGACACGTTATTGCCGATCAACGTTCCGGCGAGGACGTAATGCGCCATACCCGCATATTGCGCCGCCCGGGCGGGGGCGTCGGCGGCGATGTTCTGCACGTTGCCACCCGACTGGCCATCCACGAAGATGACCGGGTCGCGGCCCGGATGAGCGGCGATGATATCGGTTTCCCAGCCCAGGTTGGGCTGATCGTCCTCGCGGCTCGCACCGATGAACAGATGCGAGTCCCACGGGCCGGTATCCGGGCGTTTATGCAGCAATGGATGGACGTTGCGGGCCGAACTGCCAGTCGTCCAGATCGCACGCAACACATCGCCTGCGTCGACCGGGATGGCCACACCCTCGCGCTGTTCCGCTTCCGGCGTATTGGCGAAGGAAAGTTTCGCGCCGTTCAATGAAAGCGCGGTGTTCACGCCCGGCCCGCTGGCAATCTGCGAATAGAAGAGCGTGCCAGTCGCATCCATGACCCATTCGGCATAACGCGTGGCTGAACCGGGCAAGGTTACGACCGGACGATCTTTCGCCGCTGCATTTGCCGATGCGGCGGTCAGTTGGTCCAGGGCTTCGGTATCGGTCGCGACCTCGGCGGGCATTCGCCAATCCGCGGGTGGGATTTTCGTCTGGATCGCGCGGATCGGCCCGAAATGGCGATTGCGCCGATGACGCATCGTCATCCGCATCACACTTCGCCGATAAGGTTCGACGCGGTCGTACCTGCCGCGCGAACGATCGCAGCGCGCACGGTGATGTAGGAACCGTCCGGCAGGTTGCGATAGACGACGTCGTCATCCGAATCGATCGATCGCAAAGCCACGTCGCCACCCGATCCGACATAGATGGCAGCGGGTATCCAGGGCAGCGGCGAACCGGGTACAATGGCGAAGGCACGGCGGGCGGGCGCCCCGGGGGCGGCGGCATGATGAGCGTAGGGATCGATAGGCATGAGGTATCTCCATTTGGAACAAATGAAGAACGCCAATGGGCGTCAAACCATGCTGTAGGAAAGTGTTATTTTGCCTGCCCGGATGGGTAGGCGACTATTTGCGTTGCGAGGGGAGCCGCACATCGAGGATGTAATAGATATACACCGCAATCGCGATCAGCAGCACGACCGCCGGTAATGGATAACCTTCATTACCGAGGTAATTGGCCACCGCGCAGGCGATGGTCGGGGGCGCATATTGCCACAGGCTGTCCTTGGGAACCTCCGCCTGCGACCGCTGCATCAGCAGCGTGACCAGACCGGCGAATATAAATACCGTTACCCAGTCCCAAATCGTTTCCAACTGCCAGTCCCCTGTTTGAATCGATCCGGCTTAATGCAACACACTATAAAATGATAGCGTGGCGGACGGGTGTTGGCGAAAGAATGGCGCATGGCCGCCCTCACATCGGCGAACGGCCCACGATGTTACCGGGGCGGCTGTAGCGGCAAACCATGATTTCTTCCCGGCCCACATCGCTGCGCGCGCAGCCGACCTTACCCGTTCTTTGCCAGATTATCTGTGTGTAATGGCTGACATCGGCGACCTTTCCGGTCCGGCTGTTCGCTGGAAAGCGGCCCGGCTTGTAATGCTTTTTTTCCGCGATCCACAGGCCGACCATGGATTCCACGGGGAAGCTGTTTGGCGTTCCGCCCCAAATATTTTCCCCCTGTGGCGGATCGCCGCGAAGGTTGGGGGAGTGTTCGAACCGGCCGGTTGCCGAAAGATGATCGGCCCATTTCTGCGCGCCCCGCTGCAACGTCTCGTCCCATTCCAATGCCGGGTTGCCCAGCGACAGGCGCTCGCGATTGTGCATCGCCAAGGCGCGATCTTCGAAATTGTTGAGACGGCCCTGCATTCCCGGCAGCATGGTCGCCACGGCGAGGCACATGGCAATCTTGCCGAACTTTCTGACTGGGGGCGCCATCGTGATCTCCGTTTCCTACGGAGGGCGTGATGGGGCGCGGCGATGTAAGGAATGGTGGCGAATTATCCTGAACGGCGCGGTAACCCTGTTCCGCCGACATCGGCAGGATCGGATCGGACGATCACGATATCGTCGCCGGTTTCGGTTGCCTCGAACAGCTTTCGTGCGAAGGGGATCGGCAATCCGACGCAGCCATGCGTCGCCCGGTTCGCGCCCATCCGGCTGCCGTGAAGGGCGATGCCGTCGTTCGTGATGAACAGCGAGAAGGGCATGGGCGCATCGTAGGACCGGGAATGGTAATCCTCGACCTTGCGTAGGATGTCGAACGAACCCAGCGGGGTTTCTTTGTCGAACGCACCATACATGATGACCGCCGAACCGATCTCGTGCCCGTTACGAAAAACCGATACCATCTGCCGGCGAAGATCGACCCAGACCTGTATCGGTCCATCGGGAACGTGGCCGTCGTCCCAAAAGAAATCACCGCTACGCATGCGACGATCCGCGGGAAGCAAGCTGATGACATTCGCGGGCAGTAAGCGATCAGCATATGCCTGTCTGGCATCATCCTTATGCAAAACGATGCGTCCGTTCGACGAAATATGCGTCGGTTTACCGGTCTCGGTTTTTGTTGCGTTATTGCCGCCGTCGCCGAACTGACAACCGGTTAGCAAAGCGCCCGCTAACAGAACCGCCAAAGCCGACCGAAGCCGCGGCAGCGGTTTCACTTGGTCGACAACGGCTTACGTTCGAGGGATCGATCACGTCGCCGCATGAGGCCGCCGATCAATCCGAAACCGAAGATCATCATGAGCCACGTGGCCGGCTCGGGCACGGGAGCCACGACATCGACTGGGGGCGTACCACCGCCGCCGCCACCGGAACCACCTCCGCCACTGGAGCCATCTCCGCCGCCACCGGAACTGCCGCCGCCGCCTCCGCCGCCGATAAAGCCGCCTCCGCCAATTACGCCGGGCGATCCGGGAATGCCGCCGCCTGTTCCGCCACCGGCATCGCCGGGGGCGAGGGGCAGGGGCTCCGCGTCCGCGATACCGCCGATCGGGATAACGCCGCCTACCGGATCGTTGAGTTCGCCGTCGCCCATCGGGCCATTGCCAGCCGGCAGACCGACGGCTTCTTCGGGTGGGGTTTCGAAAATCTTACCCAAAGCGCGCTGCCTGGGTCCACCGCCGCCCGGTGCGCCGGGCCCGACATTGCCCGAACCGCCGGCCGCTCTCGCGGCCTTACCCTTTATCGGGAGGACTGCGCCGCGTTCGCCGGGCGAGCGGACCAGAAAACCGTGAAGCGGATTATTCGCGCCGGAATGCGTCGATTCGGGCACCTGCGATAGAGACACGGCCAAAACCGCCATCGGCGCCGCTACACCCAGCGAAACCGCCAGTTTGCGATGCTCCGCGATTTTCGCAGGCAAGGTTTTTATGAAGCCGAATGACACCATCACCATTTGGCTCTACCCGAGGTGAAACGTTTTGTTAACTACCCATTGAGACCAATCCGGCGTTTGTTTCAGAAGCGGACA
>JBASAR010000061.1:0-6024 GCA_049650705.1 Pontixanthobacter sp.
GTCCGGGATTGTCGTCGTCATCGCCGTCGTCGTCATTGCCATGACCCCGATTACCATCATCGTCGTCATCGTCGCCGCCGTCGTCATCGCCGTCACCGCTATCGTCGTCGCCACGATCATCTTCGTCGTCGCGCTCGTCCTCGGGCTCGGGCTCCGGCTCGGGCTCCGGTTCCGGCTCCGGCTCAGGCTCAGGCTCTGGTTCCGGCTCAGGCTCGGGCTCGTCCTCAGGCTCGGGCTCCGGTTCCGGCTCCGGCTCAGGCTCAGGCTCTGGTTCCGGCTCAGGCTCGGGCTCGGGCTCTGGTTCCGGTTCAGGCTCGGGCTCCGGCTCCGGCTCAGGTTCCGGTTCCGGTTCCGGCTCGGGCTCGGGCTCCGGCTCCGGCTCAGGTTCCGGTTCCGGCTCGGGCTCCGGCTCCGGCTCCGGCTCAGGTTCCGGCTCGGGCTCCGGCTCTGGCTCGGGTTCCGGTTCAGGTTCCGGCTCCGGCTCTGGCTCAGGTTCGGGCTGCGGCTCAGGCTCGGGCTTTACGACAGGAACCTGGGTGTCTTCTCCGCTATCCGAAATGTCATCGATCGGGTCACGCCGATTGGCGATATCGGCGACGATCGTATCGGTGAACGCGGTAACTTCGCCGGTAAGGAAACCGTCCGACATTTCGGACAGGTCGCTCGCCGCGCTACCGATTGCGACGGTAATGAGGTTGGCCCCGACCATCGACCCCGGCGCACCGACGCCGCCGGCCGCGCCCCCACCTAGCACGGGCGTCACGTTGTTCGGCTGAACCACCGATGCCGGAACGGTCACCGCACCTTGCGGCGTGCCCCCGGCCGGGCGGTTGGGCGAATCGATCACACGGTCCTCGCCGCCCGCCACGGTCAGGCGATATTGATCCCCGGCCGCGATCATCGCCACTTCGCCGGGACGGATGAGGTCGCGCGCTTCGCCATCGTTCGTTTCTGCTTCCACCGCGCCTTCGATGACCTGCATCGACGCCCCTTCGGGCGCTACGGTGATGGAGAAGGTCGTGCCTTTGACAACGGCCGCCAGATAAGGTGTCTGGACCCCGAAATGGGGGTCTTTCTGTTTGCCGATGTTGAAGACCGCGCTGCCCCAATCCTGCAGCACCTGAATGACGGACCGGTCGCGCGTTTCCGCGGCGATGCGGATACGTGTGTTGGGCCGGATGGTAACGAATTCCTTGCCCCGCACGATAATCGCGCTGCCACCCTTGCGCGCTTCGATCATGCCGCCCGCCGCTATTTTGACGCCGCGCCGCGCGCTTCGTTCGCCGGACGCATCGCGCACGGTAACCGCGCCGCTCGCTTCGCTGACAGTCCACGCCTCGGTTTGCGCAAAGGCGCTGGTACTGCTTAACAGCAGCGCGACGGGGGTAAGGATTTTTACGGGCAACACACGCATGGAAAAGACACTCCTTTGCGATGTTGAATACGGTCAACCTTCTGTATCTTTGATACTTTTCGTGGTTAAACTGTCGTAAAGTTTAGCGGTTCTTAACCAGTGCGGCGCCAATGTCTCCCGGCAAGTCCAGGGGAAACTACGTGAAAAACATCCGCAACTCGTTAATCGGTGGCGCGCTGCTGGCCCTGTCGGCGGTTGCCCTGTCTACGGCGGGGCAGGCGCAGCCGGTGCTGGATCGCACCGACCCGACCCAGGAAGAGGAACGGGGGGACGCGGTACCGCAGCTGGACAATGCGGCCGACCCGACGCTGACGGCGGAACAGGGACGCGACCTCGCGCTGGATGGGGAAACTTTCGCCGTCGGGGCGATCGTGATCGATGGCGCGCGTGCGCTGACCCCGCGCGATTTTGTCGATATCATTCAGGATTATAGCGCCCGCCCGGTTACCGGCGAAGAATTGAACACATTGGCCGATCGCATTGCGGGGCGAGCCCGCGAACGCGGTTTCGTATTCGCCACCGCCACGATCGCGCCGCAGTCGCTCGACACGGGTGTGTTGCGGGTCCGGCTGGACGAGGGACGGATCGACGAAATCCGGATCGACGGTGACGACGACGCCGCCTTGCGCGCACAGCTTGCGCCTCTGCTCGATGGCGGACCCGCCACGCTCGACCGGATCGAACGGCAGATCCTGCTCGCGGACGATCTGGCGGGGGTCTATGTCCGCCGATCCCGGTTCGAACGCGAAGGGGATCGCGGCATTTTGATCGTGGAGGCATTCCGATCGCGCTACTCGGGAACGATCGAGCTGGAGAACGACGGCTCGCAGCCGATCGGTCCGTTGCGGGCACGGTTGGATTTCGATGCGAACGCGTTGCTCACCCCGTTCGACGAGTTGGACGTGACCCTGTCCACCGTCCCGTTGCAACCCGAAGAGTTGCAATTCGCAAAAGCCAGTTACGGCATGGTCGTCAACAGTGCGGGCACGCAAATCACCGCCATCGGGTCCTATTCCGCGACGGAACCGGGCGCCTATCTTGCGGATCGCGATATCTTCGGCGAATCGTGGCGCGCCGAAATCGAAATCAGCCATGCGGTCGTCCGTTCGCGCAATATCAGCGTGTGGGCGCAGGCATCCGCCGAATTGCGGGACTTGCGGCAGGAACGGGACGGGCGACTGGCCCGGCACGATCGCATCCCCGTGGTGCGCGCCAGCCTCTATTCGATCGCGCGCGTGCTGGGCGGGGCCATGCGCGGCAAGATTACCGTATCGCAGGGGCTCGATATGTTCGGGGCCACGCAGGAAGGCGATCCGCTCGCCTCGCGCCGCGATGCACCGGCCGATTTCAGCAGCCTGTCAGGTTGGCTCGAATGGGAAACCGGGCTGTTCGGTGATGTCAGCCTGGAACTGGGCGGGCGGGGTCAGATCGCCGCGACGCCTCTATTGACGACCGAAGACATCGGGCTTGGCGGAACGCGTTTCCTGCGCGGTTACAATTTCAGCGAGCGGACCGGCGATAACGGTGTGATGGGCTATGGCGAATTGCGCTACGACTGGGTCGATCCGTTCCTGGGCATCCGCAATTTCGAACTCTACGCCTATGCCGATGGCGGATTGGCCGACAATCTGGAGGATGGGCGCGGTGGCGGCTCGCTGGCGTCGAGCGGCGGGGGTATCCGCACGGAAATTACGCGGGACCTGGATTTCGATGTCGAAGTGGCAGTCCCGTTGACCGGTCCGAGATACGATACCGACGACATGTCCCCCCGCTTCAACATCCGGCTGCGCCAGTCCTTTTGAAGGCCATGGCGGGGGCCACTCCGCAAACAGTTTGAGGGGACGCGCGACGCTGCTATGGGCGCGCGATGCTGCAGATCGACAATATTTCCGTCCGGCTGGGGGGCCGCCCCATCCTGACCGGTGCGAGCGCGGCGATACCCGCCAATGCGCGCGTGGGGCTCATCGGGCGCAACGGCGCGGGTAAATCCACCCTGATGAAGGCGATCATGGGGGTGATCGATCCCGACGACGGCACCATCAGCATTCCTGCACGGGCTCGCATCGGTTACATCGCGCAAGACGCGCCGGACGGAGCGATCACACCCGAAGAAGCGGTGCTGGCCGCCGATACCGAACGGCTGGCCTTGCTGGACGAAGCGGATGGCTGCACCGACCCCGACCGGCTGGGCGAGGTGCATGAACGCCTGCTTGCGATCGACGCCTACAGCGCTCCGTCGCGGGCCGCCCGCATCCTGATCGGGTTGGGCTTCGATGAAGATATGCAGACCCGCCCGCTCAGCAGTTTTTCCGGCGGCTGGAAAATGCGCGTCGCGTTGGGCGCGTTGTTGTTTTCGCAGCCCGATATCCTGCTGCTGGACGAACCGTCCAACCACCTCGATCTGGAAGCGACGTTGTGGCTGGAAAATTTCCTCAAAAACTATCCTGCCACGGTGCTGGTCATCAGCCATGAACGCGATCTTTTGAACAAGGTGGTCGATCACATCCTGCATCTGCAGGGCGGCGAACTGACACTGTATGGCGGGGCCTACGACGCGTTTGAAAAACAGCGCGCCGAACGCGCCGCGCAGATCGCATCGGCAAAAGCCAACCAGGATGCACAGCGTTCCCGATTGGAAGACTACGTCGCCCGCAACAGCGCGCGTGCCTCCACCGCAAAACAGGCACAGTCGCGGGCCAAGATGCTCGCCCGGATGCAGCCGATCGCGGCGCTGATGGAAGATCCGTCTTTGAGCTTCGATTTCCCCGATCCGGGCGAACTCGCATCCCCGATGCTGACGACCGATGGCGTTGCCGTAGGATATGACGCCAAACCCATCCTCCAGCGGCTCGACCTGCGGATCGATGCGGATGACCGCATCGCGTTGCTGGGGCGGAACGGCAACGGCAAGACCACGCTGGCCCGCCTGCTCGCATCGCAACTGGACCCGATGGAAGGGCAGGTGAATGCGCCGGGCAAGCTGAAGGTCGGCTATTTCACCCAGTATCAGGTCGAGGAACTGGCGGGCGACGATACCCCGCTGGGCCTGATGACGCGGGTGATGGACGGCAAGACACCCGGGGCGGTGCGCGCGCAATTGGGGCGGTTCGGCTTTTCGGGCGAACGTGCGACGCAGCGGGTGGAGAAGATGTCGGGCGGCGAACGCGCGCGGCTGGCACTGGCGCTCATCACGCGCGACGCGCCGCATTTGCTGATCCTGGACGAGCCGACCAACCATTTGGACGTCGACGCGCGTGAGGCGTTGATCCAGGCCGTCAACGATTATGGCGGCGCGGTCATCATGATCAGCCATGATCGCCATATGGTCGAACTGACCGCCGACCGGCTGGTGTTGGTCGATGGCGGTACGGCCAAACGGTACGACGGCAGCATGGAGGATTACATCGATTTCGTGCTTGGTCGCAATCAACCGGCGGCCGCCAATGGCAAAAGCGAAGGAAAAGGCAAAGCCGGCAACAAGACGGGTGGAAAAAAATCGGGCAAATGGCGGGCCAAAGCCAAGGAACTGAAAAGCGCGGTGAACAAAGCGGAAAAGGCGATGGCCGCGCTACAGACGCAAATGGCCGCCGCCGACCGGGCGCTGATCGATCCCAAAGCGGCCGATGCCCGTTTGGCCGGTAAGTCGCCGGACGATCTGTTGAGCGCGCGCGCCGCCATCGCGAAAGAATTGGAGCAGGCGGAAGCGCATTGGCTGGCCGTCGGGGAAGAACTAGAAGCGATGTGACGGGGGCGGGCGGGTAATCCCGGCAGGCGACAAAGATTAAATGTGGAACGGCCCCCGCCGTCGATCCTTATATTGGGTGAAGCCATACCCGGCGATCACGAGCATCAGCCGCAACCGATAGGATCAACCCATGCAAAATCCATTCTCCAGGGGGCCGTTCCGCAGCGGATCGCGTGTCGCCCTGTCCGCCGCCGCCGCCACAATCGGTATAGCCGTTGCCGCCGGGGGCGCACTGGCCGCACGCAACAGGAATATTCGTGATCGCGAGGGGCGCGAAGACGATGCACCCGCACGCACCAACAAGGGCGCCGGATCGGACGACGGCCATAGCGCCAACGGCAAGACGATCCTGATTAATGAAAGCGCCGACGCGCTTTACGACTTTTGCAGCGATCCGGCCAATTTTGCCGACTTCATGGACAACGTCGCCTCCGTCCGCGTCGATACGGACGGTACCGCGCATTGGCGGCTGGAGGGCAGCGATAAAAGCCTGACGACGACGATGACGGACGAAACACGCGGGAAGAGCCTTGCATGGAAATCGACTGACGGCTCCGACATCGAGCTGACTGCCGAGATGATTTTCCGCGCCGCCCCGGGTGATCGCGGCACTTATGTGGAATATGCCAGTTCCTATGGCGCGCTTGAACCCGCCCTTTCGGAATGGCTGGTATCGCTGTTCGGCAGTGCGCCCAAAGTGCAGGCCCGGCGCGATCTCAAACGCCTCAAGATGTTGATCGAAACCGGCGAAATCGCGACCTCCGCCCATACGAACGAGAAGGACTGAACCCATGCGCGCACTTACCTGGCACGGAACCCACGACGTACGCGTCGATACCGTCGACGATCCGGAGATCGTCAATCC
>JBASAR010000062.1:0-1604 GCA_049650705.1 Pontixanthobacter sp.
TATGGTCGAGATGCAGATGGATATGGTCGCCATCATCGCCCACGCCGCGCCCTTCGCGCATTTCAAGCGCCATGGAGCGGGAGACAACGTCGCGCGATGCCAAATCCTTGGCCGAGGGGGCGTAGCGCTCCATGAACCGCTCCCCTTCGGAATTGGTGAGATAGCCCCCCTCGCCCCGCGCGCCTTCGGTAATTAGCACGCCCGCGCCGTAGATACCGGTCGGATGGAACTGCACAAATTCCATGTCCTGCAACGGCAGACCGGCGCGCAGCACCATGCCGCCCCCATCGCCGGTGCATGTGTGTGCCGATGTGGCGGTAAAATAGCATCGGCCGTAGCCGCCGGTCGCCAGCACCACGCTTTGCGCGCGGAAGCGATGGATCGATCCATCGTCCAGACACATCGCGATCACGCCGACGCAGCGGCCATTATTCATAATTAGGTCGAGCGCGAAATATTCGATGAAGAAATCCGCGTCGTATTTCAGGCTCTGCTGGTAGAGAGCATGCAGCATCGCATGGCCGGTACGGTCGGCAGCGGCGCAGGTGCGCTGGACCGGCGGCCCCTCGCCCATATTTTGCATGTGACCGCCGAACGGCCGCTGATAGATGGTGCCATCGTCGTTGCGCGAAAACGGCACACCGGCATGTTCCAGTTCGTACACGGCGGCGGGGGCTTCCCGCGCGAGATATTCGATCGCGTCCTGATCGCCCAGCCAGTCGGCGCCCTTCACCGTATCGTACATATGCCACGACCAATGGTCCGGCGTGTTGTTGCCCAGCGATGCGGCAATTCCGCCCTGCGCCGCGACCGTATGCGAACGCGTCGGGAAAACCTTCGAAATGTTGGCCGTACGCAGGCCCGCCTCTGCACTGCCCATCGTGGCGCGCAGACCGGAACCGCCCGCCCCCACGACGATCACGTCATACAGGTGGTCGATAATCTTGTAGGCGTCGGTACCGTTGGACGATTGGGAAACCATTTAGACAGCCCCTCCAAGGGCGAGACGGATGACGCAGAACACGCCGAATGCGCCGCCGCCCAGTGCGGCGAGATTGAGCAGGGCGATGACCGCGAATTTGTTGCCGGGCGTATGGACGTAATCTTCGAACAATACCTGCAATCCCAGCCGCGCATGCCAGAACACACTGATAATCAGCAGGATCATCGCGATCGCCGGCAGCGGCTCCGCCAGATACGCGCTTACCGTGACATAGGACATGTCGGGCAGCAGGATGAACGTCGCCATCAGCCAGATCATCAGCACCACATTGCCGATCGCGGTAAAGCGTTGCAGCATCCAGTGATGCGCGCCGGCCTTCGCCGAACCCAGGCCGCGCACCCGGCCCAATTCGGTACCATGGGTACGGGGATGGATGACCGCTTCGGTCGTGACGGGGGGGGTTTCGGTTGCCATTGTCAGACCTTCACAGCAAAATTACGGCGGCCCAGAACAGGGCGGTGAGCAGGATGCCGGCAATGGGGCTGACGATGGACCACATCTTGTTGGTCTGAATTTCGTAACCCGCGCCCACGTCCAGCACGAAATGGCGCAGACCGGAACACAGATGATTGAAGAACGCCCAGCTCAACCCGATCAGCAC
>JBASAR010000063.1:0-12099 GCA_049650705.1 Pontixanthobacter sp.
GTTCGGCCGATTGCGCGTCCGACCGTTCTGCGATCGCGGTTACGGATTGCGTATCGGCAAGGCAGCTTTTCGCCTGATCCCGGCTCAATCCGCGCGCGGCGAAGAAATCGAGGAAGCCCATGGTTTCGGCGGCGGCGGGGAATCGCTGATCTTCGGGCAGCTGCATCGCCGCCTCCAACTGCGCGCCATTCGCTTGTGCCCCGCCCAACAGGGCGCTGAGATTGGCCCAAACCTGGTCGGACAGGGGGTGCATGCTTTCGGGTGCCCCGCAACGGACCAGGCGCGCCAAAATCAAATCGGGGGCGTTGTGGATCTGGTTGCGCAATTCATAGGATACGCGCCCGCTGGAGATATAGTCGTTCTTCAACGGTTCGACACCGGTTGCCGCAAAGTTGGCGCAGGCACCGCAGGTCAGCGAGGCATATTCGATCAGTTTGATCGGTGCATCGGGATTGCCCAGAATATAACCATCCTTGTCCGAGACGGTGACGGTATCGACCCATTGCGCGCCGGCGGGTCCCGCGATCGGGGCGATCGGTTCGCCCGATGTGGCGCCTACGGCCGCGTCATCCGTTCCGCATCCGGCAAGGCTCAGAGCGAGTGGCGCGGCAAAAGCGGCCAGGGCGATACTGCGAAGTCGTGTCATGCTAATCCGTTCGTCTGTCGATGTGCAATGCGTGTGAATGAAGAGCGCGGTGTTCAATCGCGCCCATATGCGGTCAACGCGGTTTCCAGCGCCGACCAATTATGCACGTTGTCCAGCAATTCGCCATCCAAAACGAAGCTGGGTGTGCCGCGGATGCCGTAATCGGCATAATCCGCCTGCGTATTGGCGACCAACGCATCGGCGCGGGTCTGATCGGATAGGCACCGGTCCAGCTGCGGCCGGTCGTATCCGCGTGTCTTCATGATGTCGTAGAAACCGAATGCCTTTGCCATGCTTTGACGCGCCCGTTGCCGGTCGGGTCCGGTCCATAAGGCCTGCTGCGCGGCGGTGGATTGCTGCGCAACGGCCAGCCATTCGGGCTGTTTCAGCATAAACAACGTATGGTTCTGCAGGTATTTTTCGGGTGCGCCGCACTGAATCATCAATGTCGCCGTAAGATCGACGACATTGCGAATGATCGAATGCATTTCCAGCTTCAACCTCCCCGATCCGATATAGGCAAGCTGTAGCGGTGCCTCCCCCTCGATCGCGAAAGTCGCGCAATGGGGACAGGTATAGCTGACGAATTCCTTCAGCGTGGTTTCGGCATCGGGGTTGCCGACCGTGTGCGCGCGGGGCGTCACATCGACCGAAGTGGTCCAGTTGCCTGTATTGCCCATGGTGATGAGCGCGGCGACCGACAGGCCCAAAGCGCGTAAGAGTGTCGTCAATTATCGATCCTCGTTCTGATTGCCCAGACTGCGTGCGAGCGATTCCAGTACCGTGCGCAGTTCCGGGTCGCCCACGTCGCGCAGACTGTCGCCCAATTCCACCGGAATGGGTTTGAGCGATGGCGGCGCCACGGCGCGCCTTTCAGCAGGGGGCGGCTTAACCTCGCCTTGCCGCATCTTGACGCGTGCAACCGCCTGATAGCCGAAGAAACGGTTCACCCGGTCCATGATTTCGGGGATGACATGCTGGATGAGCGGCGCATGGGCGGGCAGGACGACCAGTTGCAGAATGCCGTCCTCCTTCTCGCCCGGAGGAAACCGGATTGCTTCCGGCACGCAGACGCGGGCATGATGTGCGCCGACGATTTCGGGCCAGCGCGTCACGACGGAGGATTGGACGAAGCCGAACCGGCGAAATGCCGTGCGCCCGATCTGGGGCATCAGATCGGAAATCGGTTTCGCCGGGCCGCCACGCGGACGTTCCCATTGCCGCCCGGCGCGCGGTTTTGCGCGCGGTTTTGCGGGGGGTTTGCGTTTCGGGGCAGGTTTGTCGGGCGTATATTCCATCGTCGTACCCCCCATGCCATAGGGGCAGGGTGGCCGCCAACAATCAAATCGCCGATGCGTTGCTCGCATGGTACGACGTTCACGCACGCAACCTGCCATGGCGCGCGGGGCCGGGCGAACCGCCGCGCGAACCCTATCATGTGTGGCTGTCCGAAATCATGTTGCAACAGACGACGGTTGCAGCGGTCAAACCATATTATGCGAAGTTTCTGGCGACCTATCCCGATGTCCATGCGCTGGCCGCCGCGCCGGAAGACCAAGTGTTGGCGCACTGGGCGGGACTTGGATATTATTCGCGCGCCCGCAATCTCGTAAAATGCGCACGGCAGGTTGCCGATATGGGCGGGTTTCCGGCGGAGGAAAAGGCGCTGTGCGAACTACCCGGCGTGGGCGCCTATACGGCGGCAGCCATCGCGGCGATCGCGTTCGGGCAAAGAGCCGTGGTGGTGGATGCCAATGTCGAACGGGTCGTCTCCCGCCTGTTCGCCATTCGCGAGCCCTTGCCGAAATCGCGGCCCGCCATTCGCGCCGCGACGGACGATATCACGCCGGGGGAACGCGCGGGCGATTTCGCGCAGGCGATGATGGATCTGGGGGCGGGGATCTGCACCACGCGCACGCTGAAATGCCTTTTATGCCCCGTATCCGATCGTTGCGCGGCGCGGCAGGACGGCGACCCCGAAACATTGCCGCGCAAGATCGCCAAGAAAGCCAAGCCCGTTCGCCGCGGAAAAGCATTCTGGATCGAACATGCGGGCGCGGTGTGGCTGGTAACGCGGGCAAATGCGGGCCTGCTGGGCGGGATGCGCGCGTTGCCCGGCGATGGTTGGAGCGCGCGGCAGAATGGGGCGGGGGCGTTTCCGTTGAAGGGTGAATGGAAGGACTGCGGGATGGTGACCCATGTTTTCACCCATCTGTCGCTGGAACTGACCCTGCATCGCATGACGCTTACCGCCGGGATCGATCTGGGCGAGGGGCAATGGTGGCCGATCGCGGACATCGAACATGCCGGCCTGCCGACCCTATTCGCGAAAGCCGCGCGCCTGGCGACTGCGTAAAAATCTTGCGTGAGAGCAGCGGCGACCGCCTAAATAAATCCGCCGCCCAAAGTCAATCGGACGACCGCGATCAACCCCACGATAAGGCAGAAATTACGCCCGCCATTGGTGGACGACAACGCACCCAGCACGATGCCGACAACGATCAGCGGCAGGGCGAACCAGTTGCCCCACCCCAGCAATGGGATCGTCGCAGGAATAACGATCACGACCGATAGCAGTCCGACAAGGAACGAAGCGATGATGATCGGCGGGCCTGCCCATCGCAAGCGGTAATTGACCGTTCACCCGCCTTCGCGCAGAGACGTCGCTTCCGTTTCAAACGAGGACGTGTCCATGGCTTTTCGCAATTCCGATCATTTCAGCCTTTCGCGCCGCGCGATGCTCTCGGGCGGCACCCTGGCGGGGGCGGGCATTGCTTTAGGCGGGGCTTTCGGCGGGTTGACTGCCGCATTGCCGGCACGCGCGCATCAGATCGGTGTCACCGCGCGGGGTTCGATCTGGACCGGCGTGACAAAAGCGGTGGAGGAATATGTTGCCAGCGGGAAAGTCGCCAACATGCTCGCGGCGATGGGTTGGGGCCAGGGCGATCTGGAACTGATCGCGCGCGGCACCCTGCAACTGGGCGGCATGACACCCGTCGACGGCGACAGCCTGTACCGCATTTATTCCATGACCAAACCGATCACCGGCATGGCCACCATGATGCTGGTCGAAGACGGTCGCCTGACGCTCGACACGCCGCTGTCCGATATTCTTCCGGCGTTCGCCGATATGCAGGTGCAGGTCGAATATGATGGCGCCATCACGGCAGACAATCTGGAACCGCTGAAGACGCCGATAACCATCCGTCATCTGCTCACGCACACGGCGGGCCTTGGTTATGGCATCGTTCAGAAGGGGCCGATCGCAAAGGCCTATTCGGACAAGGGTTTGGTGCCGGGGCAAGTCAGCCGCTTTCCCATTCCCGGTCTGGGCCGATCGAAAGCAGTCGGCAGTCTGGAGCAATTCGCAAACGATCTGGCGCAGATGCCGCTGGTGTATCAGCCGGGCACGGTGTGGAGCTATTCCGTCGGTCTCGATCTGCTCGGCCGGGTGATCGAAGTGGTGTCGGGCCAGCCGTTCGACACGTTCCTCAGCCAGCGGATCTTCGAACCGGTCGGCATGAACAGCACCTATTTCCAGGTCCCCGACACACAGATCGCGCGGCTGACGACGAATTACGCGGTGATGAACGGCACTTTGTTGCCGATCGATCCAGCGGCGGCGTCGATTTATCTCGATGAACCGCCATTCCCGTTCGGCGGGGCGGGGCTGGTGTCGAGCGCAAATGATTACGACCGTTTCCTGCGTATGCTGGTGGGTCTGGGTGCGGTGGACGGGGTGCAGGTGATGCAGGAGGGAACGGTGCGTACCGCGACCTCCAACCTGTTGCCCGACGGCGTGCGCACGGCCGGCACCTGGGTTGCAGGCGAGCAATTCGGCGCAGGCGGGCGTGTTTCCGGCACTGCCTATGGCTGGGGCGGGGCGGCTGGCACGGCCGCATTCGCAGACATCGGCACCGGGCTGCGCGCGGCGCTGTTTACGCAATATATGCCGTCCGAAACCTACCCCATTCAAAACCAGTTCCCCGAACTGGTGCTTGCCGATCTGGCGGCGATGGCACGTTGAAAGGAACCGGAGATGCGCCGCCGGCCTTCCTCGGTCCTGCCTTCACCGGATCGCGACTGAACCGGGCGGATAACATTCGCGCGGACGAAGCGGCGCTGGCGGGCCTGATGAACTGGAAGGCCCGGCTGCTGCTGCTCGATGGGCTGTTGCCGCAAATGGACGCGACCGGCGCTCTGGCATGGGGCTCGCTGGCCGACGCACCGCAGGAGGCGGAGCTGGTGTTTCTGGGGCTGGAGGACGAGGCGCATGGCGGCAAGGCCTGTTTCGTCGCGGTTCCGCACGCCGGCGATGCAAGCCCACGCATGGCGAACCCGGCGCTGTGGTCCGCCATGGCGACCCTGCCGGTGGACGATCTGGCGATTTATGGCGGCGCGCGCAGCATCGCGGACTGGCACGCCAGGCACCGCTTCTGCGCGGCCTGCGGCGGGGCGACGACGATGGCGAAGGGCGGCTGGCAACGCAGCTGCACCGATTGCGGCACGCAACATTTTCCGCGGACCGATCCGGTGACCATCATGCTGGTCGAAAACGACGGCGATCTGCTGCTCGGGCGCGGGCTCGGCTGGCCGGAAGGCGCGTATTCGGCGCTTGCCGGTTTTGTCGAGCCGGGTGAAAGCATCGAAGAAGGCGTCGCGCGCGAAGTGCTGGAGGAAACGGGCATCATGGTTGACCAGGTTACCTATGTCGCCAGCCAACCCTGGCCCTTCCCGTCGCAGCTGATGATCGGGTGCCATTCGGTTGCATCATCGCGCGACATAATTTTGGACGAAACGGAACTGGCCGACGCCCGCTGGTTCACCCGTTCCGAAATCGCCGCCGCGATGAACGGCGATGGCGATGCGCCGATGAACAAACCGATCGAGCAGGCGATTGCGCACCTTCTGCTGCAATGGTGGCTGAAACGATGACCGCTACGACCCCGCGCCGAATGCGGATCGACATCTATTCCGATATCATGTGCCCGTGGTGCCTGATCGGATACGGCCAGTTGCAAAAGGCTTTGGCGCAGCTGGAGGGCGAGATTGCAGCGGATATTCGCTGGCTCCCCTTCGAACTCAACCCCGACATGCCGCCGGGAGGGGGAGGAGCGATCGCAGCATATCGCGCGAAAATATCGGCGATCGGCGTCGGAAACGCGCGGCGTGCAGAACCAGATGCGTGTCATCGCAACCGAAGCGGAGGTATCGCTCGATTATTCGGGCAAGGACGACCCGCCGCCGCCTGCAATAATGTGGAACAGCTTCGATGCGCACAAGCTACTGTCATGGGCGCTGGATAGCGAAGGTGCCGAGGTTCAAACAAACCTGAAACTCGCTCTGTTCGAAGCGCACTTTAATTTACGTCGTAATATCGCCGATCGCGATGTGCTTCTTGATATTGTCGAACAATGCGGTTTGGACCGAACCGCTGCGGCGCAGGCACTGGATGATACCGCTTTGGCCCAACGCATCCGGGCCGAAGAGGCAGAGGCGACCGATCTGAATATAACCGGTGTTCCCGCAATGATCGTGGACGGTCGCATGATGATACCGGGCGCGCAGGCACCGGAAATCTATGTGAACGCATTGCGACGGGTGGCGGCCAAGTTTCCCGCTACACCCGTCACGCCGCGCTGAACCTTTTAATTCTTGCGTTCGTTCTGAATGGCTTCGCGCGTTTTCGGCCCTTTCTGTGCGTCCTGTGCAGGATTGTCGGAGCCGACTTCGGGTTCGCGATTGGCGGGGTCGGTCGCACGTTTCAGCTCACCCCTTTTGCCCACATCGCGAGCGACCGCGCCGCCCGATGAACTCTGCTGAGAAGGGGTGGCGTATTCCTGCATCGAATCGATCAAATCGTTATCGGGGTGCATGGACTGGCATTTGGGCATGGTGTTCTCCTTTGCCCGTCCAACGCACGACCCGCCGGGCCCGTTCCGCAAGGGCTAGGCCAGCCCCAACTTGCGCAGCTTGTTCTGCAATTTGCCCGGCAGCACGTCGCCCTGCTGCTCGTCCGCGTTCAGATCGCGCGGGGCCTTGTCCTGTTCCAGATAACGCCATCCCTGATGCGCGCGCTTGTAGCGGGCTTCGACGAGGATCAGTTCGGGGGCGAGAATGATGTTCCAGCGCCCGTCGTCGCGCTGGCGAAACTCCTGGATCGGGCTTCGCGCGCAAATCGAGTGGTCGTGTATCCAGAACAGCGATCCGCCGGCCATTTCCTCATGCCGTTTGGGCAGATAGCGTGTGGTCATTACCGCCCCGTCCGGCTGCCCCTCGACCCATTTGCGCAACGTATGAATGCTCTCGCTGCGATAGGCGATCTTGGTCATGTTCAGCGGCATCAGCCGGCCAACCCCACCGCGACCGCCAGTCCCAGAAATGCGAAGAAGCCCATGGAATCGGTAATCATCGTCACGAATACCGAACTGGCGACGGCGGGGTCCTGCTTCAACCGTTCGAAGATCACGGGAACCAGCACGCCGGCCAGCCCCGCCGTGATGACGTTGATCACCATCGCCACCGCGATCACCACGCCCAGCATCGGGGTGAAGAACGCGCCCGTCGCCAGTCCGACCAGCACCGCGACCGTCACCCCGTTGAGCATCGCCACGCGGGTTTCGCGCCACAGAATGCGGCCCGTATTCGCTTCCGTCAGCTGGTTCATCGCGATCGCGCGCACTGCCACGGCCATGGTCTGCGTACCGGCATTGCCGCCGATACTGGCGACGATCGGCATAAGGATGGCGAGCGCAACCAGTTCTTCGATCGCGGCACCGAAATAGGCGATGATGAAGCTGGCGATCAGCGCCGTGCCCAGATTGGCGATCAGCCAGCGGACGCGCGCCGCGTAAGCCTCTCGGATGGGTTCGTTGATGTCACCTTCGCCCGCGCCCGACATCAGCAGCGCATCCTCGCTCGCTTCTTCCGCGATGATATGGACGATATCATCGACCGTCATCTGCCCGACCAACCGCCCGCTATCGTCGACCACGGCGGCGGAGATCAGCGCATATTTCTGGAACATCAGCGCGACCTCTTCCTGATCCAGCGCGACGGGTATCAGGGTCTGGTCGCGTTTCATCACGTCTGCCAACGCCACCGTGCGCGGCGTGCGCAATATCCAGCTGAGCATGCAGGTACCGACCGGATGGTGCCGATGATCGACGATGAATACTTCGTAGAAATCGTTGGACAGATCGCCGTCCAGCCGCAGGAAATCTATGAGATCGCCTACCCGCATATGTTCGGGCACGGCGACCACTTCGCGGCTCATCAGCCGGCCGGCGGTTTCTTCGGGATAGGCGAGCGCGCTCTCGATCGCGACCCGGTCTTCATCGTCCAGCTGCGCCAAAATCGCCTGCTGGTCAGGCTCGTCGAGATCCTCAATCAGCTGGACGGCGTCGTCCGTTTCCAGCTGCTCCGCCAGCCGCGCCACGGCTTCGGGCGGCAGCGCCTCCATCATGTCCTCGCGGACATAATCGTTGAGTTCGGCGACCACATCCGACGTCATCAGATCGGTAATCGCCGCAGCCAGCTGCGTGCGCTCGTCGCGGTCCAGCAATTCGATCAGATCGGCGATGTCCGCGGGATGCAGCGGCTCGACCAGATTGTAGACCGCGCCTTTCTCTTCGGCTTCGAGCGCGTCGCGAACCTGCCGAACGTAATCGCGTTTCAGCGTGTTGTCCCCGTCCATCCGATCGTCGTCGATCCGGTCGTCGGGACGCGCGCCTTCGTCGGCCGGCGGGTCGGCCAGCAACAATTCGGGATCGTGTGGGTCGGGCAGGCTGGCCATGGCGTTCGTCTGGGGGGGGCGGTTTCGAAAAGCAAGCGCGCAGGGAGCCCGTCCGGTCGGGGGCGGGTGACATTCGCGCAGCCCCGCCTATATCGGACGGCACATCAACAGGAGATATCACGAATATGGCCGATCAGACACTTACACTCACGCTCGATACCGGAAACGGCACCGGCGATGTCGTCATCGCATTGCGCCCCGATCTGGCACCCGGTCACGTCGAGCGGATTACCGAATTGGCGAATGACGGTTTCTACAACGACGTTGTATTCCATCGTGTGATCGACGGTTTCATGGCGCAGGGCGGCGACCCCACCGGCACTGGCATGAGCGGCAGCGACAAGCCCGATTTGAAAGCGGAGTTCAATTCCGAACCACATACCGAAGGCACCTGTTCGATGGCCCGCACGCAGGCCCCGGACAGCGCGAACAGCCAGTTCTTCATCTGTCTGACCGATGCGCATTTCCTCGACGGGCAGTACACCGTCTGGGGCCAGGTCACCAGCGGGATGGAGCATGTCCATTCCTTGCCCAAGGGCGAACCGCCCACGAAACCGGGCAAGATCGTGAAAGCCAGCGTCGCCTGATATCACAATGAACGTGACGCGGTCGGGCCGTATGCGAGCGGTGTTGCTTGCCGCATTTCTAACTGGCACCGTCTCAGGCTGCGTCACGCCTCTGCCCGATCTGTCGCAATCGCGCAGTCCGTGTTTGCGCGAACCGGGCGGCTGGTGCGGTTTCGTGCGGGACGCGGCGGTCGAAACCTATCGATACGCCATGCTCGCATCGAATGCCTATCGCGACGATGACAGCTACGTTCGACTGCCGCCGGATATCGTTGCGCGCGATATCGCGGAAAACGACGGCAGCGGCCTTGCCTTCAGCATATTCGACCGGTTCGAAATGGTCGCGGGGGAACGCGGGCCTTTACAGGCGCGCATCATTGCCTTTCGCGGGACCGAGGCCGGATCGGCCAAGGACATATTCAGCGGCACGATCGGCGACAAGCAGCGTGACGGCGCCCGCGCGACGTTCGCCCGTCAGCGTGCCGCCCTCGATGCGGAAGGGATGACGGAAATACCGATCGAGGTGACCGGCCATTCGCTGGGCGGAGCGCTCGCTACGCAGATCTCGATCGACAATCCGGCAGTCAAGGCGTTCGTGTTCAATTCGTCACCCTTCTTCGAAGGCGAAGCGTCGATCAATGCGGGTAACCGAACGGCCGTTTCGGAACGCGGCGAATTTCTGCGCCGGCTGCGCCAATATCGACGAACTCCGGCGGCGGATATGTTCATCCTCAATTGCGATCCGGCCGCAACCGCCACCGCAAAACACGGTATCCGGTCGTTGGCCGACTGCCTGACCTGGATCGCGGCCTACGAAGACGACACCGCGCACGCGCTCATCGTCCCCAACGGTATCGACAAACCGGCCATCGAATGCGGCGATCCGGACAAGACGCATCCAGGGCCACGCGCAACCGCCGATACGGTTTGCGTGCATGGAATCGTCACGGACGCCTCCGACTAGAGGTCGGCGCGAACCAGCCAGTCGTGGAACAGTCGCACCGGGCGCGATTCCAGGGCCTGTGGTTTGCAGATGAACCAGTAGCTGTAAGGGCTTTCGATTTCCATCTGCCAAAGATGCGCCAGACGCTTATCGGCACTGCGCCGCATGTGGTCGTCATGCATGATGGCGATGCCCAGCCCCTGCGCTGCTGCCTCCAGCATCAACTGGCCGCTGTCGTAGTGGTCGATCGCGGCCGGATCCATATTCTCGAAACCGAGCGCGTGTTTCCATGCTTCGAAACTGGCAGGCGTTTCCTTGTGTACAAGGAATGTCTGGCGCGTCAGTTTGGTGACGTCGGGATCCGGGCCAAGCTGCTGCGCCAGTTCGGTGCTGCAGATGGCGTGAACCATGTTGTAATCGAGGCGTACCGCGTGGAACGCCTTGTCCGGCCCGCGGGACAGAGTGATCGCCGCGTCAAGGGTGTCCCCGACCCGGTCGTCCAGATGAGGGCCGGTGTCGATATCGATATGCAATAATGGATGGCGTTTGCGCAGTTCGCCCAAGCGCGGGAACAGTCGCTGACCGCCGAACATCGGCAAACATCCGAGGCGCAGACGCAGGAGCGACATGTTCTCCGACTGGTTTTCGATGGCATGGGACAGCGCTTCCAGATGCGGGGCGACGGCATCGTGAAACGCCTGCCCCTCATCTGTCAACTGCATGGCCTGTTTGGCGCGGGTGAACAGTTTCTTGCCCGTGAATTC
This sequence comes from Pontixanthobacter sp., assembly GCA_049650705.1. Lineage (GTDB taxonomy): Bacteria > Pseudomonadota > Alphaproteobacteria > Sphingomonadales > Sphingomonadaceae > Pontixanthobacter. The sequence goes on from JBASAR010000063.1 coordinate 10,715, forward strand.
TTCCAGATTGGCAATCCGGCGAGACAGTGCCGATGGGCTCAGGCCCAACTCTTCCGCCGCCGCGCGTGCGGAGCCGAGACGGACGGTGCGCATGAACGCCTCGAGAGCGCGCAGGGGGGGCAGACGGCGGGCGGGCATAGGTGATCTCCTTCTTCCCCCTCCAACGCAGGGACCGGAAGAAGGTTGCATTTAAGGAAACAAACTACCGCCGCAACGCCGCGACGTTGCCTAAAGCATCGCGCCCTCGATCAGGCCGCCATTCATGCTCCTGCCGGTTCGAGCGGAACTTTCGTCGGGGGATGCAACCGCACACGCTTCACATGGGTTTCGTCCGCCGCGAGTATTTCCATGTGCCAACCACTCGGATGGGCGACCATGGACCCGACGGTGGGGATCTGCTCCGCCAGCACGAAGGCGAGGCCGCCCAGCGTATCGACGGATTCCTCCACCTCCGCCAATTGCGGATCGACGCGCTCGGCAACATCGTCCAGCTCCGCGCGCGCATCGCAGTCCCACATGCCGTCGCCGATCGGACTGATCAGTTCTTCGGGCAGATCGTCATGTTCATCCTCGATCTCTCCGACGATTTCCTCGACCAGATCCTCGATCGTGATGATCCCGTCGGTGCCGGAAAATTCATCGACCACGATCGCCAGATGCACACGGCGGCTGCGCATGTCGGCGAGCACGTCCAGCGCGCCGCGCGATTGCGGCACGTAGAGCGGCTGGCGCATCAGCGTCGTCCAGTCCTTGGGCGGTTTGACCTTCGTATCGGCCAGGAACGGGAACACGTCCTTCAGATGGACCATCCCGATGACCGAATCGAGTTGCCCGCGATAGACCGGCATTCTCGAATGGCCGTTTTCCGCGAAGGTCGCGACCAGTTCCGCCCATGTCGCATCGGCCGAAACCGCCACGATCCGCCCGCGCGGTATGGCGACATCGTCGGCATCATGTTCGCTGAAATGGAGAAGATTGCGCAACATCTGCCGTTCCACCCCGGACAGGTCGCCATTGGTGGAAGTTTCCGCGTCGTCCGAGGGGTTGTCCCCCTCATGCTCGTCGATCGCTTCTTCCAATTGCGCGCGGAGCGAACGGTCGCCGTCGCCGGCGGTCAGGAACTTGCGGATAGCGGGCCATAGCCCGTTCCTACTGTCCGGCTCTCCGGCGGCAGTGTCGATGGTATTGTCGGTCTGGGGCATGGCCCTTGCGTGGTTACTCCTGTCGATCGGGTGGTTCATATGGGTTGGGGAGCCCCATGGATGCAAGCGCCTTTATCTCCAAGCCCTCCATATGATCGGCATCGGCAGGGGAGGTTTCATGATCGTAGCCCGCGAGATGCAGCAGCCCATGCACGATCAGATGCGCGGCATGATCGGGCAGCG
>JBASAR010000064.1:0-5102 GCA_049650705.1 Pontixanthobacter sp.
ACATGCGGTCCATGTCTCGGTATCCGCGTCGGGACGGCGGTGCGCGGGGGCAATGGACGCCGCCCCAGCGTTTCACTTGGCGTTCAGCCGGGGCGGGGTTATAGGCGGGCGCATGGCTACTCCGACGCGCACCGCAATCATCGCCCTCATGTCCACCGTCATGCTGGGCGGTTGCGCCTCGCTCGGTGGGGGTGGGGGGACCGATGACACCGCCTATGTCGCGCGCGACGTCGAAACGTTGTATTTCAGCGCCAAGGACAAGCTCGACCGCGGCAACACGCAGCTCGCCGCAGCCCTGTTCGACGAGGTGGAGCGCCAGCATCCCTACAGCCCCTGGGCCCGCCGCGCGCAGTTGATGAGTGCGTTCAGCTACTACACCGGGCGCGATTATAACAAGGCGGTGGCAAGCGCGCAGCGGTTCCTGTCGATCCATCCGGGCAACAAGGACGCGCCCTATGCCTATTACCTGATCGCGCTGAGCTATTACGAACAGATCAGCGACGTGCAGCGCGACCAGAAGATCACCGATCAGGCGCGCATTGCCCTGACCGAAGTGAACCGCCGTTTTCCGACCACCGAGTATGCCGCGGATGCGCGGTTGAAACTGGATCTGGTCAACGATCACCTTGCCGGCAAGGAGATGGAGATCGGGCGATATTATCAGCGTTCCGGCCGTTGGCTGGCGAGCCAGATCCGGTTCCAGAACGTGATCGACAATTTCCAGACCACCAGCCACGCGCCCGAGGCGCTGTATCGTCTGACCGAATCGAGCCTGGCGCTGGGCATCCCCGCCGAAGCGAAAAAGTATGCGGCCGTGCTGGGTACGAATTATCCCGGCAGTCGCTGGTACGATAAGGCGTATGACCTGATCGGTGACGAAGCGCCCGCTTTGGTCGGCGGCTGATCCGGACAACACATGCATTCTGCGGCGTGACCTGCGCGCTGAGCTGCGTTAGGGCGTAGCCGACCATGCTCAGCCAGCTTTCCATTCGCAACATCGTCCTGATCGAGGCGCTGGACCTGGGCTTCGCTGCCGGTCTGGGCGTTCTCACAGGAGAGACGGGTGCGGGCAAATCCATTCTGCTCGACGCGCTGGGGCTGGTGCTGGGCAATCGCGCGGATAGTGGGCTGGTGCGCGCGGGCGAAGCGCAGGCCAGCGTCACCGCGACATTCGAATTCGACACGCTGCCGCGCGCCCTCACCCGTGTGTTGGACGATGCGGCGGTCGAACTGGAGCCGGGGGAACTGCTGATCCTGCGCCGACGGGTCAAGGCGGATGGTGGGTCCAAGGCGTTCGTGAACGATCAGCCCGTCGGCGTGGCGCTGCTGCGCGAGATGGCGGGGGCGTTGGTCGAATTGCATGGGCAACATGACGATCGCGGGCTGGTCAACCCCTCCGGCCATCGCCGCCTGCTCGATCGCTATGTTGGGGCGGATACGACGAAAACGGCAAAGGCTTGGACCTTTTGGGCCCATGCGCGCGAACGGCTGGACGCGGCGCGCGGGGCGATCGAACAGGCGCGGCTGGATCAGGATTTGCTGATCGCGCATCTGGCGGAGTTGACTGCGCTCGAACCGCATGCCGGGGAAGAAGCGGCGCTGGCCGCCACGCGCGCGGATATGCAGAAGGGGGAGAAGCTGGCGGGCGACCTCGAAGAATTGCGGCATATGTGGGAAGGCTCCGATTCCCCGCTGGCGTCGCTGCGCAGTGCGGCGCGGCGGCTGGACCGGATTGCGGGCGAGCATCCGCTGCTGAAAGAGGCACTCGATGCACTCGACCGTGCAGTGATCGAGGCGGGGGAGGCGGAGGATACGCTGCGCGCTGCGGGCGAGGCGCTGATCCACGATCCCGGTGCGCTTGATGCTGCCGAGACCCGCTTGTTCGAACTGCGCGCCCTGGCCCGCAAACATCGCTGCGAAGTGGACGCCTTGCCGACCTTGATGCGCGACATGCGCGCGCAACTGGACGCGATCGAGGGTGGGGAGGCGGAACTCGGATCGCTCGAAGCGGCGGCGGCGCAGGCGGCGGATAACTACACCGATCAGGCGCGCAAACTGCACGATGCCCGTGTCAAAGGCGCGGCGAAACTGGATCGCGCGGTGGCAGCCGAACTCGCCCCGTTGAAGCTGGATGCGGCGCGTTTCCGCACGGCGGTGGAGGTGCTGCCGCAGGAACGGTGGGGGGCGAACGGGATGGACAGCGTGGAATATCTGATCGCGACCAATCCCGGTGCCGACTTCGCGCCACTCGGTAAAATCGCCAGTGGCGGCGAATTGTCGCGCTTCATCCTCGCCCTCAAAGTCGCGCTGGCGGAGGAAGGCGGGGCGGCCACCGTCATCTTCGACGAGATCGATCGCGGCGTGGGAGGCGCCGTCGCTTCTGCTATCGGTGAACGGCTCGCACGGCTGGCGACGAATAACGGGGCGGGGGGCGGACAGTTGCTGGCCGTCACCCACAGCCCGCAGGTCGCCGCGCGCGGTTCGCAGCATTACATGATCGCCAAATCGAACGAGGGGACGGTCACCCGCACATCAGTCGGGCTGTTGGACGAAGCTGCGCGTAAGGAGGAGATCGCGCGGATGTTGTCGGGTGCCGAGGTTACGGACGAAGCGCGGGCACAGGCGGATCGGTTGCTGGAGGTGTGATGGTGGGGCACGTATCGAACCACTCCCCGACCCCCTCTTTTGTGAAGGAGGAGGGGAAGGCCCGAAATATGGCTCCTTCCTATTCAGAGAATGGGGTCGGGGATGGTGGCATGCCATGACCAACCCGGCCGAAGCCGATGCCGCCAACGAGTTGATGCGTCTGGCAAAGCAGATCGCGCGGCATGACGATCTGTATCACGCGAAGGACTCGCCCGAAATCAGCGACGCGGAATATGACGCTCTCCTGCGCCGCAATCGCGAGCTGGAAGAGGCGTTTCCCGAACTCATTAGACCGGATTCGCCATCGCAAAAGGTCGGGCACGCGGTTGCCGCATCGCCGCTCGGCAAAGTGCGGCACGAGGTTCGCATGATGAGCCTCGACAACGCGTTCGCGAATGACGAGGTTGCGGAATTCGTTGCGCGCGTTCGGCGGTTCCTCAATCTGGCGGACGATGTGCCGGTGGCGTTCACGGCGGAAGACAAAATCGACGGGCTGTCGTGTTCGCTTCGGTACGAAGGGCGCACGCTGGTGCGTGCGGCGACGCGCGGCGATGGGCAGGTGGGGGAGAACGTGACGCCCAATGTCGCGCATATTTCGGACATTCCGCAGACGCTTCCCGCCGATGCCCCGGATGTGTTCGAGATTCGTGGCGAGGTTTACATGGCGCGCGAGGACTTCGCCGCGCTCAACAAGGCGCAGGAGGCGGCGGGGGAAAAACCGTTCGCCAATCCGCGCAATGCCGCCGCCGGATCGCTTCGCCAGAAGGATGCCGGCGTCACGGCGAAGCGCCCGCTGAAATTCTGGGCGCATGGATGGGGTGACGCATCCGCCACGCCCGGCGACACGCAAAGCGCGGTCGTCGCGACATTGCGTGAATGGGGCTTGCCGATATCGCCGGAATTTCGGCGTTGCGAAACGCTGGACGAGATGCTCGGCGTGTATGAAGCGATCAATGCGGCGCGCTCCCGTTTATCCTACGATATCGACGGGGTCGTGTTCAAGGTCGACCGGCTCGACTGGCAGGCGCGGCTGGGTATGGTAACGAAGTTTCCGCGCTGGGCGATCGCGCGTAAGTTCCCGGCAGAGCGGGCGGAAACGACATTGCAGGCAATCGACATCCAGGTGGGGCGCACCGGCAAACTGACGCCGGTGGGGCGGCTTGCCCCGGTGCTGGTCGGCGGGGTGACGGTGACCAATGTGACCTTGCACAACAAAGACGAGATCGCGCGACTGGGCGTGCGCCCCGGCGACCGGGTCGAGATACAACGCGCCGGCGATGTGATTCCGCAGGTGGTTGCCAATCTCACCCCCGATGCGGATCGCGATGGTTGGACCTTCCCCGAAACCTGCCCCGAATGCGGAAGCGAAGCGGTGGCCGGGGAAGGCGAGGTCGATATTCGCTGCACCGGCGGGCTGATCTGTCCTGCACAATGTACCGAACGGTTGAAGCACTTCGTAAGCCGTGGTGCGCTGGATATCGATGGGTTGGGCGAACGCACCATCGACCAGTTCTTCGCGCTCGGCTGGCTGGAAAGTCCGGCGGATATCTTCCGCCTGCACCGGCGGCGGGCGGAAATCCTCGCGCTGGAGGGGTGGAAGGACAAGTCTGTGGACAATCTGTTGGCGGCGGTGGAAAACCGGCGGCAACCGGATGCCGCGCGGCTGCTGTTCGGGCTGGGCATTCGCCATGTCGGCGCGGTCAGCGCACGCGATTTGTTGAAGAATTTCCATAACCTGCCCGCCGTGCGCCATGCCGCGTGCGAAGAGCCGGACAGCATCACGGCCATCGACGGGATCGGTGACAGCGTCGCAAACGCGCTCGCCGAATTCTTCCACGAACCGCACAACCAGGCGGTGTGGGACGATCTGCTGAACGAAGTCGATCCGCCGCCTTACGAAATCGAAACCCGCGACAGCCCGATCAGCGGCAAGTCCGTGGTATTCACCGGAAAACTCGAAACGATCAGCCGCGACGAGGCCAAGGCGCAGGCGGAACGGCTGGGTGCCAGGGCATCGGGGACGGTCAGCGCGAAAACCGACCTGCTGGTGGCCGGACCGGGCGCAGGGTCGAAACTGAAGAAGGCGGAAGGACTGGGTATCGAAGTGATTGACGAAGCCGGTTGGGCCGCGATCGTGCGGGCGGCGCAGTGAGGGGCCTTGCGCTGGCAATCGCTGCATCGTTCGGCTTGCTGAACGTCGCATGTTCGCCCGATGTGCCGATCCCGTCGAGCGAGGATGTCGCACGCATCGACACGGCGCAGGAGGCGACGCAAGCGATGGTCCGGGTCAGCGCCGAAGCGCAGGCGTTGTCCGATACCATCGTCGGTTATGGGGTGGCTTTCCCCGGCACCCTCGCAATATCGGTTCGGCCGTTGGACAGCGGGGTGCCGATCGCGTTCGAGGGGGACCGGCTGATGCCGCAGCAAAGCGTCAGCAAATTATGGGTTGCGCTGGC
>JBASAR010000065.1:0-4259 GCA_049650705.1 Pontixanthobacter sp.
GGCGCCGACGCCGCCGTCCGCCGCCAGTTGCAATCCGATCTGCCGCCCGCCGGTCAATTCGATATAGACCTGCGCCAACAGTTCTGCATCCAGCAACGCGCCATGTTTGACGCGGTGGCTGCGATCGACGCCATATCGGCTGCACAGCGCATCGAGCGACAGTTTGGCCCCGGGATGCTTCTTCCGCGCGATCGCCACCGTATCGATCATCCGGTCCATGGCGACCGGCGCGCGCCCGATCAAAGCAAGCTCGTTATTGAGGAAGCCGAAATCGAAGGACGCGTTATGTGCGACCAGCGGCGCGTCGCCCAAAAATTCCAGCAGATCGTCCACACAACTGCCGAACAGCGGTTTGCCGGACAGGAATTTCTCCGACAGTCCGTGGACGGCTTCCGCCCCGGCGGGCATATCCCGTTCCGGATTGTAATACGCATGGAAGGTTTCGCCGGTCTCGATCCGCCCGACCATTTCGACACAGCCGATTTCGACCATGCGATCGCCCGTTTTCGGGTCGAGTCCCGTCGTTTCGGTATCGAATATAATTTCGCGCATGATCCGATTATTCACCCCCGCGCGGCGTTTCGCAAGAGGCACGCAGCCTGACGACAAGCGCATCGACCTGCGCACGCGTTTCCGCCATCGCGCCGCCGGTATCGATAACGTCGTCGGCGCGCGCGCGTTTTTCGGCGTCCGGCATTTGCAAATTTACGATATTATCGAACTTCTGCGCCGTCATCCCTTCCCGCGCCAGCACGCGTTCGCGTTGTATGGCCGCCGGGGCCGACACCACGACGACATGATCGACCTGTTTCTCGCCGCTCTTTTCGAACAATAAGGGTATATCGAACAGTACGATGCCCGCCCGCGCATGCTGTTTTAAAAAAGCGGCGCGTTTCTCCGCGACGGCCGGATGGACGATCGCTTCGAGCCGGGACAGGGCATCGGGATCGGCGAAAACCCGCCGCCCCACCGAGTCGCGGTCGACGCCCCCGGCACCGGTGCTGCCGGGAAAGAGAGCCTCGATCGCGGGCAACAATACGCCATCCGGGCCCTGCATCGCGCGCACCTGCGCATCCGCGTCGAACACCGGTACGCCATGCGCTTCGAACATCGCGGCGACGGTGGATTTGCCCATGCCGATCGATCCGGTCAGACCGACGATCAAGGGGGCGTTCGGTTCGCTCATGCGATCAGCCTTTCCCGCAATTCGGCATCGTGTTCGCGCGGCGGATCGACGCCGTAGAACAGGGCGAAGGCCGCCGCCGCCTGCCCGATCAACATGGCGAGCCCGTCGATCGTTTCGAATCCGGCTGCTTCCGCCGCCATCAGCAGGGGTGTGCGTACCGGTGCGGTAACCATGTCGTAGAACACGCCACCGGGCGGCGCGTGGGACATGTCGAAGGCCATGGGCGGCTGGCCCGCCATGCCCAGCGGACTGGCGTTCACGACCAGATCCAGACAGCCTGCGCGGTCGTCGAATGCGAAATCCGTCGGCGATGCGAAATGGGAAAGGGGCGGCGTGTGATGATCGCCTTTCTCGAACCCTGCGGGGTCGGCATCCTGAAGCAGAGCCCTCGCTTTGTCGGGATCGCGTCCGATCAGGACGATCGCGAAATTATGGGGCAGCAATGCAGCCACCGCCGCCCGCGCCGCGCCGCCGGTGCCGATAATGCGGGCCATGCGAAAATAATGCGTTTGCCGCAATCTCGCCTGCAAAGGTTCCAGGAAACCGGCGACATCGGTGTTGGAGCCGACCAGTCGGCCATGTTCGTCACGAAACACGGTATTGACGGCCCCGACATCGGTTGCGACCTGCGTGGTGCCTGTCAGAAGCGGAAGGATGTCGCATTTCAGAGGCATGGTAACGTTGCAGCCGCGCCAATCGGCATCGTTACGCCGCCGGTCCAGATATTGCGACAGATCGCCGGTCGTTACCCGCGTCGCGCGATAATCGCTGCGCAAACCCAACTTATCCAGCCAGAACCGGTGGATCGCGGGCGATTTCGACTGGGCGATCGGATCGCCGATGACTTCGGCATAGGGTGTCATATGCGCATCACGCTGACAATTCGCCGCAGTCGCGCAGAGCCGCCAGCACGTCGAGCAGCGGCATGCCGAGGATCGTAAAATAATCGCCATCGATCCGGTCGAACAGTTGCACGCCCAACCCTTCGATCCGGAACACGCCCACGCATCCACTTACGGCGGGCCATTCCGCATCGAGATAGTCGGCGATGAATGCGTCCGACAGATCGCGCACCTGCAACGTTGCCATGGCACCGCCCGACCAGATTTCCTTCCCGTCGCGCAGCAGCGCAGCCCCGCTATGCAGCTCCAGCGATTTGCCCGAAAAGTAGCGCAGATGTTCGGCGGCGGCGTTGCGGTCGTGGGGTTTGTCGAACCGGCGCCCGCCGCATACCGCCAGCGAATCGCTGCCCAGAACGACGCTGCCGGACGCATTTGCGCACACGACGCGCGCTTTTGCGATGGCGAGCGCGCGGGCGATTTCGCAAGGCTCCGCACGCCCAAGATCCCGTTCGATCGCCCGCTCGTCCAGATCGGCAGGCACCACACGATACGACACACCCGCTGCATCCAGCATCGCGCGACGCGACTCGCTTCTGGATGCGAGCACGATCATCGCCGTTCGCTCATATCGGTTTGGTGCCTACGACAGGCGGCACATCGCGCCGATCGCGCTCCCCCACCAGATTGATGACCGCTGCCGCCGTTTCCTCGATCGATCGGCGAGTGACGTCGATCACCGGCCAGCCATTGTCGGCGAACATCCGCCGCGCGAACTTCACTTCCGCCCGCACGCGTTCGTCGTCGATATACGACGTTTCGGTCTGTTCGTTGAGGCTGAGCAGGCGATTGCGCCGGATCTGCACCAGCCGTTCGGGCGCCGTGGTCAGACCGACCACCAGCGGGTTCTTAAGACCGAATAGGTTTTCAGGCGGCGGGCTTTCCACCACCAGCGGAATGTTCGCGGTCTTGTAACCCCGATTGGCAAGGTAGATGCTGGTCGGCGTTTTGGACGACCGGGATACACCGGCGAGCAGAATGTCCGCTTCCTCCCAATTCTCCCAGCCGACGCCGTCATCATGGGCGATGGTGAAATGAATGGCGTCGACGCGGCGAAAATAGGCATCGTCCATCAGATGTTGGCGACCGGGACGGGTCAGCGGGACCTGACCCAGCTGATCCTCCAGCGCGGCGGTTATCTCGTCCAGCGCCGGAATGGCACGCAGGCTCAGTTGGCGGCAATGATTCTCCAGCCGTTCGCGCGTTTCGGGATTGACCAGCGTAAACAGGACCAGCCCGGGATTGGCGGCCAATTCCGGCACGATCCGGTCGAGATGCTGTTTCGATCGCACCATGGGCCAGAAATGGCGCACGATATCCGCATCCTCGAACTGGGCGAGGGCGGCTTTGGCCAGCATCTCCAGCGTTTCGCCGGTGCTGTCGGACAGAAGGTGGAGATGCAGGCGGGGCATGGATTTAATCGAAGTTCCGCTTGTGGACAATGCGGGGCATAAACCACGGGACGAAACTGACGACAAGTTCGCACTGCCGATCCATGCCCGCTGCGAGTCTCTCGCCAGCCATTCGGCAAACAGGTCAGGCCGCTTTCGCACAGGCCGCGGGTAGTGGGGATAATTCGGACTCGACTCACAGGGCATGCAGAGTCGCCCATGCGCGAAATCCTGTTCATCGCGGGACAAGTGGGGCATGGGCCGGCAATCCCCGAAATCCACAGGGCCAACTATCTCCATCAATCTATCTATAATATTATATTTATTTGGTAAGGACGCCTGAATGCCCGGTCTTCTTCTTGATACGTTGCGCGGTAAAAAGGCTGAGCGACCGCCGGTTTGGCTCATGCGTCAGGCGGGGCGCTATCTGCCGGAATACCGCGCATTGCGGGCCGACAAGGGCGGGTTTCTCGAACTCGTTTACGATACCGAGGCGGCGGCGGAGGTAACGTTGCAACCGATCCGCCGGTTCGGATTCGACGGGGCGATCCTGTTTTCCGACATTTTGATCGTGCCGTACGCGATGGGCCAGGATCTGACATTCGTAAAAGGCGAAGGGCCGCGACTGTCGCCGAAACTTGTCGATCATGCGCTGGAGGGGCTGGAACGGGTGCCTGAGCGCCTCCAGCCGATTTACGATACCGTGGCGGCGGTGAAGGCGCGATTGGGCCCTGAAACGACGCTGCTGGGCTTTGCCGGTTCACCATGGACCGTCGCGACTTA
>JBASAR010000066.1:0-14667 GCA_049650705.1 Pontixanthobacter sp.
GCCAATATGCACGTGTCCAGCCTGCGCAGCATTCACCCGTTCAAACAGAACATCGCCGTGCTGCTGGTATCGGGTATCTTCATCCTGCTGTCCGCGTCGCTCAGTCTTGAAGATTTGCGCTACCTCAACCCCGTCACGCCGACCGGGCTGTCGTTCCTGCTGTTCCTGCTGGCGCTGCTGTTCGTGGTGCGGCCGGCGACCATCCTCATCAGTCTGCTGTTCAGTTCCGTACCCTGGAACGAGCGGCTGTTCCTGGCCTGGATCGCGCCGCGCGGCATCGTTTTGGTGGCAATTTCGGGCCTGTTCGCGCTCCGTCTGGGAGAGATCGGTTATGCCGATGGCAATCTGCTGATCGGGCTGAGTTTTGCGGTCGTCGTGGCGACGGTGTTCGCCCATGGTTTCAGCGTCAATCTCGTCGCCAAATGGCTGAAGGTGAAAGGCAATACCCGCCCCGGCCTGCTGATCGTGGGCAGCACGCCATGGACAATATCCTTGGCCAAACTGCTGCAGGAGTTGAAAACGCCAGTCATGATCGTGGATCCGAGCTGGCAGGCGCTCCGCAACGCCCGCAAGGAAGGCGTGCCGTTCTATCATGGCGAGATCCTCAATGAAGCGACCGAACACACGCTGGACCTGGCGCCGTTCCAGGTGCTGGTCGCAGCGACTGGGAACGAGGCGTATAATGCGCTGGTGTGCAACGAATTCGCGCATGAGATCGGGCGCGATTCGGTCTATCAGCTGGGCGAATCCACTACCGAGGACGATCGCCATGCCCTGCCGCCGTCCATTCGGGGGCGTGCCCTGTTCGAATCCGGCTTCGGCGTATCCGATGTGGCCGAACGGCGGGAACAGGGCTGGGTCTTCCGCAAGACGACTCTATCGGAAGAATTCGATTTCGCCGATGCCCAGGAAAAGCTGCCGGAAACCGCGCATATGTTGCTGATTATCCGCGAAACCGGCACGATGCGGTTCTTTACGCACGAAAGCCGCCCCGAACCGCGCGCGGGGGACACGATCGTTTCCTTCTCCCCGCCCCGCGCCAAGACAGCCGAAGAAGTCGCCGCGAAACGTGCCGCCAAGATCGGTCCCAAACCGCAACCCGCCTGAAATCGATGAACCTTTCCGTGAAGAGCCGCCTCATGAACACTCGCAATTTCCGTCTCGGCACCGCAATCGCATCGGCCCTCTTCCTCGCCGCTTGCGACGGTGACTCCGGGGGCGATACGCGAACTCCCGCATCGGAAGAGGCGGAATTGCCGCAACCCGGCGACGAGCCCGTGTCGATTCTGCGCCCGGAAGCGGAGGTCGAGCCCGATCCCATCCTGCTCGAACCGCTGACGCGGCGTATCTCCTTCGACGATGGCGAACGACAGTTGAGCACAGCCGCGCTCGCCGAACTCGACGAAGTATTGCAATCCGAACAGATGAAGGCCGGCGGGCCGATCATCCTGCGCGGTCATACCGATGCCGGTGGCAGCGACGATGTGAATCTGCGTGCCTCCGAACGCCGGGCGCAGCGCGTAGCGGACTGGCTGATCGAGAACGGCGTGGCGGAAAACCGGATCACCGTGATTGCCATGGGCGAACAGAACCCCGCCCGCCCCAATGCGCGACCCGATGGCAGCCCGAACGAAGCGAACCGCGCCTATAATCGCCGCGTCGATCTGACCATCGCCATCCCGGCGGCGTTGAAGGCGGAACAGGAAGTGGAAGAACAAAGCTTCATCGAACGGGTATCCTCCGACGCCTCCGACGATTGAACCCGTGCAACGGCGTCAGTCGCCCATTCCGTGTTCGCGAACCAGTTTAAGAACCGTGTCCGCCCATTCGGGGTGACAAATCAGCAGATCGGGCAGAAACGTGTCCGCTTCGTTATAGAGTAGCGGCGTACCGTCCAGCCGCGAACAATGCAGCCCGTGCGCCGATGCGACGGCGGCCGGGGCGCAATTGTCCCATTGATGCTGCCCGCCCGAATGCAGGTAGATATCCGCGTCGCCGCGCACCACCGCCATCGCCTTCGCGCCCGCGGATCCCATCGGCAACATCTGGCCGCCTAGTTCGTCTGCCACGTATTCGGCTTCCTTCGCGGGGCGGGTGCGACTGACGACGAGCCGCGGTGGCCCGTCATAGGATGCGCGTGCGGCGGGCCGATCGCTGCGCATGACGACGCCGTCCTTGAAACCCGGCAAGGCCACCGCACCGGCGGCCGCCGTGCCATCGATCGACAGCCCGACATGCACCGCCCAATCGCTCCGAGCCTCGCCATATTCGCGTGTGCCGTCGACCGGATCGACGATCCACACGCGTGATTTTTTCAGCCGGCTGCGATCATCCACGGATTCTTCCGACAGAATGCCATCATCGGGGCGCAGGGCGCGGATCGCCGCAACAAGGTATTGGTTCGCCGTCGCATCGCCGGCTGCCCCGAGCGCTGCCCCGGTGAACACCGCCGAGGCTCGGATCGTCTGCAGTATGGCCCCCGCCACCCGCGCCAGATGAGCCGCCAACTGCGCGTCGTTCATATTTACGGGCTCGATATGGGGGGAGGGCATCGGGCAATTCCGTCCTATTTCAGCGGCATGATATGGGCGACGATATAGTCGGCCGCTTCCTCCACCGTCATCTCCACGGTGTTGACGCGAATTTCCGGCATGTGCGGCGGTTCGTAAGGGCTATCGATACCAGTAAAATTCTTCAACGCCCCGCTGCGTGCCTTGGCATACAGGCCCTTCACGTCGCGCGCCTCGGCGACATCCAACGGCGTGTCGACGAAGATTTCCACGAATTCGCAATCCTCGATCATCGTGCGCACCATGTCGCGTTCGGCACGGAAAGGGCTGATGAAGGCGGTCAGCACGATCAGCCCGGCGTCGGTCATCAACTTCGCAACCTCGCCGACCCGCCGGATATTCTCGATCCGGTCCGCTTCGGTGAAACCTAGATCGCGGTTGAGGCCATGGCGCACATTGTCGCCATCCAGCAGAAAAGTGTGTCGGTTCATAAGGTTCAACCGCTGCTCTACCGCATTGGCGATTGTCGATTTGCCGGAACCCGAAAGGCCGGTGAACCACAATACGCGCGGCGTCTGGTTCTTAAGACCCGCATGATCGTCCCGCGTAATGTCCGTGGCCTGGCGATGCACGTTCTGCGCCCGCCGCAGGCTGAAATGCAGGATACCCGCGCCGACGGTGGCATTGGTGATCTTGTCGATCAGAATGAAGCCGCCCAAGGCCCGATTATCGGCGTACGGTTCGAACACCAGCGATCGTTCGGTGCTGATTTCCGCGACGCCGATCATGTTCAGTTCCAGCGTTTTGGCCGCCAACCGTGCACTTTCGCCGCCCGGTTCGTTGACGTTGATCGCGTATTTGGGTTCCTGCACGGTCGCGGTCACCGTCTGCGATGCCAGTTTGAGCCAATAGCCGCGCCCTGGCTTCAATGCCTCGTCATCCATCCACACGATCGTCGCTTCGAATTGGTCGCTTGCCTGCGGCGGGGCATTGGCGGCGGCAATTACGTCGCCGCGGCTGCAATCGACCTCGTCCGTCAGCGTCAGGGTAACGGATTGGCCCGCAACCGCTTCATCGAGATTGCCGTCGAACGTGCTGATCGCGCGCACCATGGTCACCTTGCCCGATGGAACGATCCGCACAGCGTCGCCCGGCGAAACCGTGCCGCTGGCGATCGATCCCGAAAAACCACGGAAATCCAGTGACGGGCGATTGACCCACTGCACCGGCATGCGGAAATCGGCACTTTGTGCCGCGACATTCGCCAGCTCCAGTGTTTCCAGATGGGCGATCAGGGACGGCCCTTCGTACCACGGCGTGTGGGCGGACGGACTGGCGGTGATATTGTCGCCCCTGAACCCCGAAATGGGAATTGCAGCGAAGGTGTCGATGCCGATCTGCGCGGCGAAGGCGGTGTATTCGCGGATGATCTCGTCGAACACGGCCGCATCGTAATCCACCAGGTCCATCTTGTTCACCGCCAGCACCATGTGCCGGATGCCCAGCAGATGCGCGATGGTGGAATGGCGGCGCGTCTGCACCTGCACGCCCTTGCGCGCATCGACCAATATGACCGCGCAATCGGCCGTCGAGGCACCGGTCACCATGTTACGGGTATATTGTTCGTGCCCCGGCGTATCCGCGACGATGAATTTGCGTTTCTCCGTTGCGAAAAAACGGTAGGCTACATCGATGGTAATGCCCTGTTCCCGTTCCGCCGCCAACCCGTCCACCAGCAGCGCGAAATCGATCTCCTGCCCCTGGGTGCCGATGCGTTTGCTGTCGGCCTCCAGCGCTGCGAGCTGATCTTCGAAAATCATCTTGCTGTCGTAAAGCAGCCGGCCGATCAGCGTGCTCTTGCCGTCGTCCACGCTGCCGCAGGTGATGAAGCGCAGCAGCGATTTGTTCTGATGACGGTCGAGATAGGCGTCGATATCGTCCGCGACCAGTGCGTCGGTCCGGTAGGCCGTGTCGGGGGTGTCGGGCAGCATGTCGGCCATCAGAAATACCCCTCCTGCTTCTTTTTCTCCATCCCCGCGCCGCCTTCGTCGCGGTCGATCACCCGGCCTTGGCGTTCGCTGGTGGTCGTCAGCAGCATTTCCTGCACGACTTCCGCCAATGTTGCCGCCTCGCTCTCCACCGCGCCGGTCAAAGGGAAACAGCCCAGGGTGCGGAACCGCACCGAACGCGTGGTAATGTCGGGGCGGCGGCCCATGATACGTTCCAGCCGCTCCGGATCGTCGGCCATGAACAGGCCGCCTTCATATTCGAACGTCGGGCGCGGCGCGGCGAGGTAGAGCGGCACGATTTCGATGTCCTGCGCCATGATGTATTGCCACACATCCAGTTCGGTCCAGTTGGACAGCGGGAACACGCGGATGCTTTCGCCCTTCGCCTTGCGCGCATTGTACAGGTTCCACAATTCGGGGCGCTGTTTCTTCGGGTCCCACACATGTTTGGCGCTGCGGAAACTGAACACGCGTTCCTTTGCGCGGCTTTTTTCCTCGTCCCGCCGCGCCCCGCCGAAAGCCGCATCGAAGCCATGATGGTCCAGCGCCTGTTTCAAACCTTGCGTCTTCCACATATCGGTGTGCAGCGCGCCGTGGTCGAACGGATTGATTTGCCGCGCCTCTGCCTCCGGATTGCGCCAGACCAGCAATTCCATGCCTGCTTCCACCGCCGCTTTCTCGCGTAAAGCGTACATATCCTTGAACTTCCAGGTCGTGTCGACATGCAGCAGGGGGAAGGGCGGCGGGGCCGGGTGGAACGCCTTTTTCGCCAGATGCAGCATCACCGCGCTGTCCTTGCCCACGGAATAGAGCATGACGGGCCGATCCGCCTCGGCCACCACTTCGCGCATGATGTGGATGCTTTCGGCTTCGAGCCGTTCGAGATGGGTCAGGCGGCGCATGGGTTCGGTCTCGGCAAAGGGGTTGGCATCGTGCGGTTGACCCCGACGCGCTAGCGGACCGGGACGCTGGCACAATGCAGATTTGCTATCGTCCAGGCAAAGCGGCCCATACGGCGGTCCCCGTGCAGAGGGGGCGATGGGAGGGAGGCCATGCAGCATATTGACGAACCCGGCAAAAGGCGCGAAAGCGAACCCCAGCGGGCGGGTATAGCATAGTGGTAATGCTCTAGCCTTCCAAGCTAGCTAGGGGGGTTCGATTCCCCCTACCCGCTCCAGCATACGCCCCCGGTGATCGATCTGCGTTGCCCTTTCAAAACGGCGTGACGTTCGGCGGGGTCAGCGCGATCCAGCCGATCATCGTTGCGCATAGATAGCTGCCAAGGGGAAGCTGCATCGTATCGCGCTTATGCCCGCGTGCCATGCGAAAAGCGGCGTCGATCAGGCCGATGCCGCAGGCCACCAGCCCCACGAGCGGCAGGGCCAAAGCCCCCACCGACAGGCCGATTGCGCCCAGCAATTTCGCGTCTCCACCGCCCAGCCCCTCGCGCCCCCGTACCAGACGATAGACGCGCGCGACCGTCCATAAGACGCCGAACCCGGCGATACCGCCGATGGCCTGTTCCACGATCGTAAGGCGCGGGTCGAGAGGAGCGACGATCGCGATCAGCGCCAGCGCAGCCACCAGGGGGTCCGGCAGCCACAAATGGCGTGCATCGAAACAGGCGAGCAGCAGTAGCAGCCACCCGAACGGCGCGATCCCGACCATTCCCGCGGCGAAACAAAACGCACCGATCACGCCGCAACCCAGTTCGATCAGGCTATGCCCGACCGCGATCCGCGCGCCGCAGGATGGACATTTCGCGCGAACGATCATGCGTCCGACCAGGGGAACGAGTTCATACCAGCGTAAGGTCCGGTCGCACCCATCGCAGTGCGAACGCCCGCGATTGACCGACTGGCCGCGCGGCCAACGCCACAGGATCGTCGCCAGATAGCTGCCGATGATCGCGCCCAGCACGAAACCGGCTGTCCATTCGATCCAGCCGGGAAGGGCAAATCCGAATATATCGGTTAAACGTAACACGATGTGTGTAAGAGCCTAACTCTACGCCGCCGCCAAGCCCCGGCGGATATCAGCATATGGAACGCAGCGTGCGGACAGTCAGCGAGTATCGCGCGATAATCGCAACATGTCGCAGGATGGAACCGGCCCGATGCCTTTCGCAGCATTAGCCGAAAACGACCCTGCGTTCGCGCGCCGGGGCGCGGCCGCAAGCGCGACGGTGATCCTGCATCTGATCGCTTTCGCCCTCATCTTGTGGCTTGCATCGCCGGGCGGGAATGCCGTCGCGGATCAGACCGCGATTACTACGTTCGATGTCGAACAGGATGGCCCCGCTTCCCCCGAACCGCCGCAGGAAGAACAGGTGGAAACCCCGCCCACACCGCCCGAACCGGTTATCGTGCCGGTTGCGGAAATCATCCTGCCGAGCGAAAACGACATGCCGGTCGCGATCATCGAACAGGCGGCGGCGGCGGGATCGGGCGGGGGCTGCGATCTGACCGCCACGGTTCAGACCGCCCTGCAGGCCGAACCCGATATCGAACGCACATTGCCCACGATCTCCCGGGAACGCCGATCGAGCGCCAATGCCCTGGCCCTGTGGAAAGGGGCATGGGTCGAACCCGATGCACTGCTGCCGGCGGAGGCATTGGATGCGATCCGCGATACCATGGCCCTGGCAGTCGCCGCCGCGCCGGATGCCTGCCGGATGCAGATGTTGAGCGGTCCGCGGTTCATCTACCTGCCGGGGCCGGGTCGCACGACCGTCCTTGCCATGGGGTCCGGCAAATGGAGCTGGCAGGAGGTGGTGGATACGCCGGACGACGCGATGATGGCCGAAACGTCGCCGGACGGACGGACATCGAAACCGAGGCCGCGCAACCGGCTGGAATCGCTTCTTTCGGACATTTTCCAAAGATAACACCCGAATGAACAATCCGTTTTGCGTTTCGGGCCGTAGCTGCAGGGAATGGTCGCGATTTACGGGGGCGAGACTTATGGTCTGTCCTGCCTTTCGACCGGATATAATGGGCGCAACAGGAGAGAATATATGATGACGTTCCGAAACAGGCTGGCAGTCGGCGTGGCGGCTTTCGCCATGGCATCGCTGCCGGGCACCGCTTTGCAGGCGTCGAGCCACCGGGAAGCGCCGGCGATCACCAAATCGCCCAAGGTCGATAATACCGACGTGTATGTCTTCCGCAGCTACGAGCCCGGACGCGAAGATTTCGTGACCATCATCGCCAATTATCAGCCCGCCCAATATCCCGGCGCCGGCCCCAATTACTACACGATGGACCCCGACGCGCTGTATGAGATCCATATCGACAATGATGGCGATGCGCAGGAAGATCTGACCTTCTCCTTCCAGTTCGACAACAATCTGACCGATGGCGGCATCGCGCTGAACATCGGCGGCAAGGATGTGACTGTTGCCCTGCGCGCGATCGGCCCGATCGACGAAGCGAACGACGGCAATCTGAATGAAATGGAAAGCTATCAGGTCACGCTCATACGCGGCGACCGCCGCAGCGGCGATCGAAGCAGCGTGACCAACACCAATGGCGGCGCCAGCTTCATCAAGCCGATCGACAATATCGGCAATAAGACGCTGCCCGATTACGATGCCTACGCCAACAGCCTGGTCTACACCGCCAGCGTGCCCGGATGTTCCGCCGGCAGCCGCGTATTCGTGGGTCAGCGCGAAGAAGCGTTCGCGATCAATCTGGGTGAAACCTTCGATCTGGTAAATTACGTGCCTATCGAAGGCGACAGTGCGGCATTCGCCGGTGATGGCGGCGGTTTCCCCGGCGGCATCACGCAAAGCCGCGCGAATGACGATCTGGTCGGTAAGGCCAACGTGACCAGCATCGCGATCGAAGTTCCGATTTCCTGTATTACCGGCGACGGCAATAACGGCGTCATCGGTAGCTGGGCCACCGCCAGCCTGCCGCAGGCACGCCTGAACGACCCGTCGCCGACATACGAAACGCCGACCGTCGATGGCGGCGCATTCGTGCAGGTATCGCGGCTGGGCATGCCGTTGGTCAACGAGCTCGTCATCGGGCTCGACCAGAAGAACCTGTTCAACCATGCCGAACCAACGCAGGACGGCGCGTTGGCCGATTTCGTCACCAACCCGACATTCCCGGCAATCTTGAACGTCCTGTTCAACGGGCCGGTCAATGCGACATTGGGCACCGATATCGACGATCTGGCGCCGAGTAACTTTCCGCGCAACGATCTGGTCGCGACATTCCTGACCGGTATCAATACATTGAACCAGCAATCGAATGTGACCGCGTCCGAAATGATCCGCCTCAATACCGCGATCGAACCAACCTCGCGCGACGACCAGAGCCGCTTCGGCGTGGTCGGCGACGATCTGGCGGGCTTCCCCAATGGTCGCCGGCCGGGCGACGATGCGACGGACATCGTCCTTCGCGTGGCCATGGGCCGGCTTTGCTACCCCGTGCCGATCAATGGCGAAGACACAGATCTTGGTCTGTGCGAGCCGGACGACGCGCCCGTGGGTCAGGTTGCCTTTACCGATGGCGCCCCGATTTCGGCGCGCGATCTGCAGAACCGGTTCCCCTATCTGAACACGCCGATCCCCGGTTCGCCCGACACCGCCCGTAACAGCCGCGCCCAGCGTGCGGCCCAGCGTTGAGGGAGGGCAGTGTTATGATGTCACGCATATTGATGAAAGCCGGCGCGTCGCTACTGCTCTTGGGGGCAGTCGCGGCCTGCGGCGACAATGACGGTCCGGACGATGTGGTGGTCGCACCGCCGCCCGAGCCACCGGCACCCCCACCACCGCCGCCACCGACAGGGGAAGCGGATTTCGCCGATGAATTCGGCGCGGCGTTTTCTGCCATTTTCGCCCGCGCGGCGACCGCCGATCCTGTCGATCCGCAGGCAAGCGATGTTCCGCCGCTAGCCCCGGCAAGCGATCCGGTAGCCAACGACGGATAGGCTCGAAACCTACTACGAACCTTGGGAGGCGGGCGGTACCTGAATGGGTGCCGCCCCCCTCCATCGTTTGACGACCAGAACCTGCGGCCCGCCATTGCGGATACGGCGATACAGCAGACTGGTCAGTTGCTGTCCATCGCCGCCGATCTCCACCAGGCTGCGTGCCCAGAAATAGTTCGACGTCACCCCCGTGCCGGGCGGCGGGAACAGGTTCGCGGCAATCAGATCGTCCCGGTTCATGCCCCCGGCTTCGCGCGCGGCCATCAGAACGCGTGCTTTGCCCGCATTGTTCAACATGATGGCGACGAGCGCCTCCGGCGCGGTGTTGAGATTGACCGAAGTGGGTTCGGGAAGAACGGTGGTAAGTGTGGCGAGCTGTTGGATGGCGGCTGCCGAAATGCCCGCCTGCGCAAGATCGGTGATGCTCGTCAATCCGCCGTTCGCGCGGACCAGCTCGATGGCGCGCGCGGCCGTATCGGGCGGCAGGTTCAGGGCCGCGACGATATTGGCGAAAGTACCGCTGGTCAGCGTATCGCAGCGCATCAGATTATTGAGGTTGAACAGTGCCTGCGCATCGGTAACGGCAAAGGTGAAACGGCCGCCATCGATGGCTGCGCGGTCATCGCCGATCCGTGCCCATTCATCGGCGGCGGAGTCGCTGTCGTTCGCCGGTCCCTGGGCCCCGCCCCGAGTATTGGGGGCCAGATCGCGGCGCAACGCGACGATCGCGGACATTTCACCCCCCGCCGCGACGGCCCGTGCCTGCGTCGCATTGGCCATGCGGATGTTGAGTTCGACATCCGTATCGTCCCCCGCGATCATGACGGCAAGAATGGCGGTTGCCAGCATCACGATAACCAGCACGTTGATCAGGATCATGCCCGACTGATCGCCTGTCGGCTTTCGCATTGGACAGCGCACCGCCAATCGCATCGGATTATCGTTCATCAGGCAATTCGATCACTCGGCGTACCGGGCCGGCGGTCTGTCCGGGCAGGGGTGCCAGCTGCAACGTAAGCTCGATCGCCTTGGGCCGCGCCATGTCGTCCTGCGTGAAAGGCGTGTTCGTCCATGCCCCGTTCTTGAAGAAACGCAGCGACAGCCCGCCTACCCCCGCAACCATCGGAAGTTCGCGCGTACCCGCCTGGCGATACAGCATCCCGTCGGCATAGCGATAGACGACCGGATAATCACCGGCCGCGCTGCCACGGGTAAACAGAAGCGACCCGTTTTCGATGAGCGGGCCGGATGAAAGCTGTTCGATATCCGCGCCCAAGAGATAGAGCGCGCGCTGGATTTCGGACAGACGTTCCGCCCGGGTTTCGGTGCGCTGCTGCACGCCGATGACGGTTTCCACCAGCCCCACGCCCGCCAGCGATATGAGCGCGAACAGCAGTAGCGATACCAGCAGCTCCACCAGGGTGAAGCCGCTGTCGCCGGAGGAGGGGTTGGGTCGATGCTGCGTCATTCGCGTCGTTCGCGTCGTTCCGCCGGCATGTTCAACCGGCGATCTTACGTATGCCCCCGGCCTCCAGCGCCAGCACCGTGAGCGCCCGTGCCGCGCTGCCGTTTTCGCGGAAGCGCACGTGGCCGCACACACCCTTGAACCCGCCGGAGCTAAGGATCGCCGATCGGTCCACCCCGCCGCCCAGGCGCATGGTGTTGATCATGTTGGACGCATCGAAGGCAAGGCCTGCGATGATATCGGGCCGGGTGCCCATGCGCTGTTCGAACGCCCGCGCGAAATCGGTGAAGGCCCCGGGATCGGGTGCGGCCAGCCAGGTTCCCTCCAGCTGGCTTATCATGGCGGGCAACAGATCGAGTTCGGAAAAAGCGGCCAATGGCTGTATGTTGCGCGCGGCGAGTTCGGGGGTCATCCGGGCCAATGCCGCCGGGTCCGCCATCAGCACCGCGTCGGGCAGGCCGTCTTCCGATTGCGGAAACGTGGCCGGGACCGAACCGTCCTGCGCCATCGGCATGACCGTCAGCCCGAGACCGATGCTCTGCGCTTCCGCCGCCATGCGAACCTGCGCGGTCCAGGCATCGTCCGCTTCGTCCCCCACCCCACCGACCGCCACCCGGCGGATGCCGCGCCCGGCGGCATAGGTCAGGATCGCTTCCACACTTTGATGCGCGGTGATGCCGAACACGAACGCCCCGCTTTCGCGCAACGCCGCATCGTTGCTGAAGGTGACGACCGGTATGCCACCGCCCGTCTGCGCCAATACCGCGGGCACCTCCATCGATCGGAGCGGGCCGAGGATCAGCGATACGCCTTTCTTGCGCGCGGCAGCGGCGGCGGCGGCGGCCCCTTCCGCGCTGCCGCCGGTATCCAGCACCAGCAAAGGCGATTTGTCATTTCCTGCTTGCGCCAGCATGGCCGCGCGCTCCATGGATCGTCCAAGCGCGGCGTAGGGTCCGGTTTGCGGAACCAGCAGCGCGGCGGACGGATCGCCGTTCCTATTGCGGGGCGGTGCCGCGAACGCCGACGATAGGGGAACGGCCAATGTCGCAGTCGATGCAACCAGGAATGACGGCGAATATCGCAGCAGCTGACGTCGATCCATGGGCACGGCAAGATACTCCGGTTGCAGCACGCCGTTGGCCCCGGCGCACGATCATTCTGTGGGCGAGCGGTGTGGTAGCATATCTGATCGGGATGATCGCCTTTATTCCCGCCGCCGCCATGGTGACCGAAAACGACCGTTTGAAAGTCGGCGGCACGATCTGGGACGGGGCGGCGGTCGTCGGTTCGACGATCCTTTTCGATTGGGATTTCGCGCCGATTTCAACCATCGGCAATTTCGCTTTCGCCGCCGATTGGCATCTGACCAGCGCCGGGCCGGGCAGCGACATGACCGGCCGCATGGTGCAGGCGGGCGAACAGTTGCGGTTCGAAGAGATCGCGGGTGTGGGCGATGGCAATCTGCTGGATGTGTTGTTTCCCAATTTGCCGCTGACCTGCCGCCTTTCCGCCGATGTGGCGCTCGATTACGTGCGGATCGGGGGCGAAGAGCAGGGCGGATCGGGCTCGCTGACCACCGGGCCTGCGTCTTGCAACGCGAAGGATCTGGCCGCGTTCCCCGTCGATCTGCCGGCGATGGAAGGGAACATGACCCCCGCGCCGGGGACCACGACCGGCGCGCTGATGAGCGCGCAGGATCGCCGCCATCTCGTCGAATTGCGGTGGAGCGAAGAAGGCGCGCTGAGCATCTGGCCGACCCAGGCGGCAACGACCCTGGCGCCGGTTCTGGCGGGGCAGCGATACGATACGCAGGTCGATTAAACCACGAAAACCGCGCTTACGAAATCGCCAGATCGTTGAGGCCGATGATCGGCATCAGGATCGCCATTACCATCAGCAGCACCATGCCGCCCATGAACAGCAGCACCATGGGCTCCACCAACGACACCACCACCTGCAATTGCGCGTCGACATCGCGGTCCAGCTCGCCCGCCGCGCGTTCCAGCGCCGGACCCAGCTTGCCGCTGGCTTCCCCGCTGGCGACGATGGCGACCAGCATGCCCGGCAGAATGTCCGCCTCCCGCATCGACCGGCTTACGCTGTCCCCTTCGCGCACGCGGGCGGCGACTTCCTCCATCCGCTGGCGGATATGGCCGTTGGGAATGACCGCCGCCGCCGCATTCAGCGCATCGAGCAGCGGCACCGCGCTTTGCACCAGAGTCGCCAGCGTCGCGGAGAAGCGGGCGGCGTTGAATTGTCGGCTGAACCGGGCGAACGGACGGCGGGTGGCGACGACGCGGTCGAAGGCGAGCCGCCGTTCGGGCCTGGCGAATTCCCGCCTCACGAGAAACGCCGCGCCCAGCAGCACGACCAGCAGGATCAGTCCGTAATCGTTGACCAGCGTGCTGATCGCGATCAGCATCCGCGTGAGCAGCGGCAGGTCGGCCCCGCGCGACACGAATACGCGCACGATATCGGGCACGACGTAGACCATCATCAACGTCATCATCAGCATCGAAATCGTCGCCAGCAAGGCCGGATACAGCAACGCCAGTTTCAGCTTTCGCCCCGCCGCATTGCGGGTTTCGACGAAATCGGCGAGATAGGCGAGCACTTCGGACAACCGCCCCGACTGTTCGCCCGCATGGATCGACGCGACGTAGAAGTCGGGAAAGATGCGCGGATGCTGACCCAGCCCGCGCGCAAAGCTGGACCCTTCCATAACCTTAACCCGCACATCCAGCAGGACGCCCGAAATGGTGTCGCCGTCGCTTTGCCCCGACACCAGCCGCAACGCCTCCTCGATACGCACATCGCTGCCGATCAGGGTGGAGAGCTGACGGGTGGCGGTGGACAGGCTTTGCGAGGATACGCCCTGGCGGCGAAACCGCTGCGACAGGGGCACCGCGGCAGGTTTATCGCCCGGCGCTGCAGGAGCCGAACCGCTCGGTGCGATCGACACCGGGAGGAGCGATTGTGCGCGCAGGGCGTGGCGGGCGGCGGCGGGACTGCCGGCTTCGATCACGCCTTTGGTCGAACGGCCCTTCGGATCGATCGCCTGATAGGCGAAGGCGGGCATGTCAGACTTCCTCGCGCACGACGCGGGCCACTTCCGCCACGCTGGTCTGCCCTTCGCGTATCTTCAGCACCCCATCGTCGAGCAAAGATGGCCCCAATGCGCGCGCATGTGTCGTCAGTTCGGCTTCGGATGCGCCATCGTGGATCAGCGCCTCCATCGTGCGGTCGATGGGGATGACCTCGTGAATGCCGGTGCGCCCGCGATAGCCGTCATTGTGGCAAGCCTCGCAGCCACCGGGCATCCAGATGGGCTCGCCCGGCGCGATCGCGCCGTCCAACAGCGCCACATCGCTTTCGGTCGCCGGGCGTTCCTCCCGGCAGTGTGGACACAATGTGCGTACCAGACGCTGCGCCAGCAAGCCGATGACCATGGGCGCGAGCAGATATCGCTCCACCCCGATATCGATCAGGCGGGTGATGCTGCCGATGGCGGAGTTGGTGTGCAGGGTGGAGATGACCAGATGCCCGGTCATGCTGGCGCGCACCGCGACCTCCGCCGTTTCGCCGTCGCGAATTTCACCGACCATGATCACGTCGGGATCCTGCCGCAGTATCGCGCGCAGCCCCCGCGCGAAACTCATATCGGTACGATGATTGACCTGCGTCTGGGCGATCCCCTCCAGCTCGTATTCGATCGGATCCTCGACCGTCATGATGTTGCTGA
>JBASAR010000067.1:0-4880 GCA_049650705.1 Pontixanthobacter sp.
CATCCTCCAGCGCCTGCTGATTATCGGCGATTTCCGCGTCGAGCGCATCGGCATCCGCCTCGACCGTGGTCGCCAGCGTGTGCCAATCCAATCCGGCCTTGCCCGCCGCTTGTGCCAGATGGTCGCCTTCGTTCCACCCTTCGGTGCCGCCCCAGATCACGCGCGAGACTTCGTCCGCGAAGACCAGCGCCTTGCCCTCCCGCGCCGCCGCCTGACCCATCCGCGTCAGGCGATGGATATGCGGTTGTTCATCCGCGATTTCGCGGGTCGTCATGTTCTGCAGCACCGGATCGGGCCGCGGGGCGGCGAAGGGGATACCGTGAAATTGCGCCACCCGCACCATGTCGCGCATTGTATAGCCGAGCCAGTTGGGATGGTTGCGTTGGAAGAAGTCGGGCTGCCGGATGGCAAGCGGATATACCGGACGCAGGGCGATATCGACATCGTACATCTCAGCCAGCGCGCGATACCGCCCGATCGCGAGGTAGCTGTAGGGCGAACGGAAACTGAAAAAGAGTTCGGCGGTCAAAGTCATGCACTCTATCCCTTCTTCAAATGTTCCCGCCCCAGCAATTCCGCGATCTGCACTGCGTTCAGTGCCGCGCCCTTGCGCAGATTGTCGCTGACGCACCACAGCACCAGGCCGTTATCGACCGTCGGATCTTCGCGCACCCGGCTGATATAGGTCGCGCTGTCGCCCGCGCATTCGACCGGGGTGACGTAACCGCCATCCTCGCGCTTATCGACCAGCATGATGCCCGGCGCCTCGCGCAGGAGATCCTGCGCATCTTTCGCCGACAGCTCGTTCGCAAATTCCACATGGATCGCTTCGGAATGGCCGACGAATACCGGCACCCGCACGCATGTCGCGCTGACTTTCACCTTAGGGTCGAGGATCTTCTTGGTTTCGGCGACCATCTTCCATTCCTCCTTGGTCGATCCGTCATCCAGGAAGGTGTCGATATGCGGGATCACATTGAAGGCGATCTGTTTGGTAAAGACGGTCGGTTCCGGCTTGTCGCCCACGAAGATCGCGCGGCTCTGTTCGAACAGTTCGTCCATCCCCGCCTTTCCTGCGCCCGAGACCGATTGATAGGTCGACACTATGACCCGGGTGATGGTGGCGGCATCGTGCAGCGGCTTTAACGCGACGACCATCTGCGCAGTGGAGCAGTTGGGATTGGCGATGATGTTGCGTTTCTTATAACCGCCTATCGCCTGCGGGTTTACCTCCGGCACGATCAGCGGCACGTCCGGGTCCATCCGGTACAGCGAGCTGTTATCGATCACCACGCATCCGGCGGCCGCCGCCTTGGGCGCGTACTCCTTCGCCACCGCGCTCCCGGCGGCGAACAGGGCGATGTCCCAGCCGGCCCAGTCGAAATATTCGATGTTGCGGCATTTCAGCATCTTGCCGGTATCGCCGAATTCCACCTCGCTGCCATGGCTGCGCGAACTGGCGACGGCGGCCACTTCGTCACATGGAAATTCGCGTTCCGCCAGCACGGCCATGATCTCGCGCCCGACATTTCCCGTCGCGCCGACAACTGCCACTCGATAGCCCAAACTGTATCTCCTGTGATATCTATGCACTGCCCTTTACCATCGATGCTGCTATGCGAAAGGCACCATCTGGGTCGCGATCGGTGGAGAAAGTGATCGACTATGGCAATTTCAGTCACCCAATGGCGCGACGACGCGCAATATTTCGAATTCGAAGGGCACCGGATTGCCTATTTCACCATCGGTCGGGGTGCGCCCCTGCTGATGGTCCATGGCTTTCCCACATCCTCCTGGGACTGGACGCCGATCTGGGACAAGATCGACGGAAACAAGCATCATCTGATCGCCGCCGACATGTTGGGTTTCGGCCTGTCCGACAAACCCCGCGATGGCTATTCCCTGATGAAGCAGGCCGATCTGCAGGAAGCATTTCTGGCGCATCTTGGCATTACGAAATTCAGTGCGGTCGTGCATGACTACGGCGTATCGGTGGGTCAGGAACTGTTGGCCCGGCAGGCGGAAGGAAGCGGCGCCGAAGGGTTGGACCGCATGGTCTTTCTGAACGGAGGCATCTTTCCGTCGCAGCACCGGCCCTTGACGATCCAGAGACTCGGCGTGTCGCCATTGGGGCCGCTCGTCAGCCGGTTTCTGACGCGCGAACGGTTCGCGCGCAGTCTCGCGTCCACCTTCGGTCCGCATACCAAACCGACGGATGCGGAGATCGACGCGTATTGGGAACTGATATGCCACAATGACGGCCACCGCATCATGCATCGGCTGCTGCATTATATTGCCGATCGCCGCGCCCATGAGGAACGTCTGGTCACGACATTGCGGCAGGCGCGTAACCGGATCGGCCTGATCAATGGAGCGTCCGATCCCGTATCGGGCGAACATGCGTTCAACCGGTGGGTCGAATATCTTCCCGAAGCGAATGCGTATCTGCTGCCCGATATCGGCCATTATCCGCAAGTCGAAGCGCCCGATCGTACCGGTCAGCTTATCCTGGAATGGCTGGGGTAACGCACGATTAATCCGGCGGCGTCACGCCGTGCCGTTCCAGAAAGCCGAAGATCGTGTTCCACATATGCGGGCTGATCGTCTCGCCCGAAACGCGGTGGGTGTATCCCGGATACAGCATCATTTCGAACGGCACATTGCCTTCCTGCATCGCCGCGATCAGCGCACTGGAATTTTCGAACACCACATTATCGTCCGCCATGCCGTGGATCAGCAGCAACGGATCGGCAATCGTCTTCGCGTCCGGAATGGCGCTGGCCTTCTCGTAAGCTTCCGGCACGTTGCGCGGATCGCCCATGAAGCGTTCGGTGTAATGGGTATCGTACAGCTCCCACCTGGTCACCGGCGCGCCGGATATGCCCGCGGCATAATATCCCGGATCGGCCTGAAGCTGTTTCAGCGTCATGTATCCGCCATAGGACCAGCCATAGAGCGCGATCTTGTCGGGATCGACGAAGGATAGCGATTTGAGATATTCGGCACCTTTTTTCTGGTCGCGCACTTCGACCCTGCCCATCGCGCGATAGAGCGGCTGTTCGAAATCGACCCCGCGGTTGGCGCTGCCCCGATTGTCGAGCGCGAAATATATGTACCCCCTATCGACGATCGCCTGCGCCAATGCGCCGTCCCAGCCGCGATCCACCACCTGCGGGCCGGGGCCGCTATAATGGTAATAGAACACGGGATAACGTTGGCCCGGCTCCATGTCGGGTTTGAGCATCATCCAATGGAGCGGCGTACCGTCTTCCGCCGCGACCGTGCCATATTCCGGCATGACATGACTGGCGAGATGGGGCGCATAGGGATGATCGGCGTCCAGCGCGTTCTCCTCGATCCAGGCGAGGCGCGTTCCTGCTGCATCGGCGAGATAGGATTGCGGCGGCTGGTTCTTGGCCGAACGGGTGATGAGCAGCGTCTTGCCCGCATCGTCCATACTGGCACCGTGCGTGAAGCCCAATTCGGACAAGCGCGAGACATTTTGCGGATCGTCGAGATCGAACGCATAGACATGGCTTTCCAGCACCCCGTCGCGATTGCCGGTGAAGAACACCCGGCCCGCCTCCTGATCGACGCCGACCAGCTTGGTCACGACCCAGTCGCCGGTCGTCAGTTGCCGGGTCTCGCTGCCGTCGATCAGATAGAGGTGCCCGTAACCGTCGCGCTCCGACCACCAAACGGCCGTCCGGTCATCGAGCAGGCGGTAATTGTCGGACAGGTTGATCCAGTATTCGGGCGTGGCAGCGGTTTCGGTCCACGCAACTTCGCTGCGCCCGGTCGCAGGATCGACCTGCAGCACATCCAGCACCGTCTGCGCGCGGTTCTGCCGTTGCACATAGATCTGGCTGCCATCGGGTGCCCAATCGACGCGGGCGACATAGAAATCGGTGGGGTCGTCGCGGTTGTACTGGTCGGAATCCTGATTGCCATTGAGGTCGATCGCGACCCGGTTCCCGCCGTCGGGGTCCATCACGAACAGTTCGACGACCGCATTGTCGCTACCCGCCACGGGGTAGCGCTGGTCGAACACTTTGGTCCCGGTCGCCCCGATGGCTGCGCGTGTGACGATGCCGACCCGTGCTTCATCCGTGCGTTGCACGACCAAGCGCGTATCGTCGGGGCTCCACCAATAGCCGGTGAGGCGACCCATCTCTTCCTGCGCGACGAACTCCGCCTCCCCCCAGCGGATCGTGTCGGCCTCCTTGGGCGTGATCGACGCGGCATCACCTCCGACTTCGCCCACCCAGAGCTGCCGGTCGCGCACGAAGGAGACATAGCGCCCCGTCTCGCTCAGCGCCGGGTTCAGTTCGCTTTCCTCCGTATCGGTCAGCCGGGTGACGTCACCGTCCAGCCTCGCCAGATAGAGATCGCCGTCCAGCGGCACCAGCACGCCCGTCCCGTCAGAGGTCCACTGATAGTCGATTATACCCTTGAGGTTGCCGACGCGTGCACGTTCGCGCTGCATCTTTTCATCTTCGGACAGGGCCCGCCCGCTGCCCAGCTTCTCGCTGTCGACCAGCATGGTCCAGCTGCCGCTCTCCCGATCGTAGCCCCACAGATCGTAGCGGTCCTTGTCCTCGTCGCGATTGCGCAGCAGCGTGAGATAGCGCCCGTCCGGCGACAGTTTCGCCTGGCGCGGGGTGGCTCCGTTCAGGCTGGGGCTGGCGAACACCTGTTCGAAACTGAGGGCGGCGGGATCGCTCATCACCGGCCCCTGCGCGACGGCTGGTGAGATGGCAGATGTGGTGGCGAAAAGTGCGATGGAAGCAAGCATGTGGCGCATGGCAAGGGTTCGGCCTTTCTGTTGTGGCTTCCCCTAACGGACGGTGGCGTCGCTGAAAAGTGAAGGGTGTTCGCGC
>JBASAR010000068.1:0-1935 GCA_049650705.1 Pontixanthobacter sp.
GCGATGACGGCCAGACCGGCCACCACCATCGCGGCCGTTGCACCGATACCCACCGTCATGGTGCCGAATGCGGTCATCCGGTCGATCAGGCCCAGATTGGCCCCGAACAGCGCCACCGCGAACCAGATGAGGAGCAGGATGGCGAGCGCCAGCGCGAAGCGCGGCAGAAGACGTACAAACTTCATACGCGCCGCAATGCACGAGCGCTGCGCGCACGGCAAGGCTGGCCTGGATACGCGCTTCGATGGCTGGTTAGGTAGCCCTATCGCCGGATTGCGCGACCGGCTGCGGATTGTTCGGCGTCAGGATCATGACGTTGTTCTCTACCCGCCAACCCTTGAGGCGCGACAGCAAATTCATGCCGATCACACTGGTATCGCCGAGGTTCGGTGCGATGACCGCGTCGAGGCCGAAGGCGGCGACATTGCCGAACCGCAATTCCTCGATCGCGGTGATATCGGCCATGATCGATCCGTTGGCGGTGTTGAGCACCACCGGCAGGCCACCCTGGCGTGGCTCCAGCCCCGCACGTGTCGCGGCCTTGGCCGATACGGCGGTCAGCGTGGCACCGGTATCTATCATGAAATCGATCGGAACGTCGTTCACATTCGCGGTCAGCCAAAAATGTCCGTCCGGGGCAATCGGGATACGCGTTTCGCCCCCTTCGACCACTTGTTGCGGCAGGCCGATATCCGGCATTGCCATGTCGAAACGGGGGTCGAAACGCGACAATTGCAACACCACGGTCACCAATATGCCGACCAGAGCCAGCGTGCTGACACCGCGCACCAGCCGACCCATTGGAATATCACCGCGAATCATCATCCCGCCGATCCATCCAAGGACCAGCGAGCCTACGGTCAAAACAAGCAGGCTCGACCGCGGGACCGCACGGATCGTCTCCGCCAGCGACGTCGCCAAATCAGCCAGAATGCCGGGGTCCTGCATCGTCCCTATATAGCGACGGCCGCGCTACTCTTCCATGAATGAAATACGCGTTCGTCAGTCGGCAGCGATGATCGCATGCTCCAATGCATGGCCCGATTGCCACGCCCCTTCGACGCGGGGATGCGTCAACCAGTCGCCGCAGACACCGAGCCGTATCGGCGCATCCCACAGGCAGGACGGCCCATCATGGGGTTCTGCCATCGCATAGAGCCAGCGATGCGCGGCGAGAAAA
Organism: Pontixanthobacter sp.; assembly: GCA_049650705.1. Classification (GTDB taxonomy): domain Bacteria; phylum Pseudomonadota; class Alphaproteobacteria; order Sphingomonadales; family Sphingomonadaceae; genus Pontixanthobacter. Next base: position 1,181 of record JBASAR010000068.1, read on the forward strand.
GCCGGTGTCTGGGATCTAAGATCGTGCTGCGCGAAAAACCGGGCGAGAATGCGCTGCGCCGCATCTTCCTTCGTATGATCGATCAGTTCACGCGAGAAAGCGGGCGATGCGTGAAGCACCCAGCTTTCCATGCCCCCGCGACCGGGTTTCGCGCTGTTGCGCGCGGACCATGAGACATCTGCATCATTATCGCGATAGGCGTCGCGTTCCAGCGGAAGTCGCGCATCGAAAGCGACCATCGCCGCCCAGCAAGGTCGCGATCGAGAGCGTGCAGCCTGGATTGCGAAAGGATGCCCCGCCCCATCCAGCAATTGCGTAGCCTGTTCGGCGGGTATCGCGACGATCACGCTATCGAACTGATGCGTTTCGTCGTCCTGGGTCACGATCTGCCAGGCATCGTCGACACGGGAAAGCGAAGCGATGCGAATGCCCCATCGGACCTCCAACGCCTCGGCCATCGATTTCAGCGGTGCATTCATCGCCGGCGTACCCACCAGCGCATCGTCTCCGGCAGCCGGCCAGGGTGCCACCGCCCCATCGGCGATCCATCGGTTCACGATTTTGCGAAAAGCCGGATCGCGCGCGGTAAAGTATTGCGCACCATGATCGAAACGCAGCCTATCGCCGCCGATATCGACACGCCGCGCCGCCATTCGCCCGCCCGCGCCGCGCCCCTTGTCGAACAATCGCACCGCAAACCCTTGCGCCGATAATTGTGTTGCGCAGCTAAGGCCGGCCATTCCCGCGCCGATGAT
>JBASAR010000069.1:0-1571 GCA_049650705.1 Pontixanthobacter sp.
AACGGCCCGCCGATATCGTGGCGATGAAGGAAAAGCCCGATGCGGCGCAGGCTATCGCCATGCCAGCCTGGATCGACACGCCGGTCGGTCCGGAACCGCGCCCGCCGCGCCCCCTCGCGCCTTCTTCTGCGGGGGAAGACATGGTACCCGACCCGCCGCTGTCAACGGGCGAGACCCGGGATGCCGCACAGCGCGGGGTGCTGATCCATGCGCTGCTCGAACGCCTGCCTGCGGTAGCGCCGGACAAACGCGTCGCCGGAGGGAGGGACTGGCTGATGCGCCACGCGGACGACCTTGCGCCGGAAGAGCGCGAAGAAATGATCGTCTCCGCCCTGCAGGTCATCGATACGCCCGATTACGCATCGATCTTTTCGGCCGACGCGCTGGCGGAAGTGCCGCTGTCCGCGACGGTCGACGGGCAGGTCGTGGCCGGTATCGCCGACCGCCTGTTGATCGAAGGGAAGCGGGTAACCGTCGTCGATTTTAAAACCGCCCGCCGCCCGCCAATGTCGCTCGATCAGGTGCCCTACGCCACCATCCGGCAAATGGCGGCCTATGCCGCCGCCCTCGGCGTGATCTATCCCGAACATGAAGTAAGAGCGGCGGTGTTGTATACGCATGCCCCGCGTCTGATTCCGATACCCGCAGAATTGCTGGAGTCGAACAAACCCGGTTTGTCGAGCGCGCAGGAAAGCTTTAACCCACGAATGGTTGAGTGAATGGGTAATGCGCCTAGATAACACGGCGAAACAGGAGAAATTTCTATGGCCACGATCACCGTAACCGACAGCAGTTTTCAATCCGACGTGCTGGATGCCGGCAAGCCCGTGCTCGTCGATTTCTGGGCCGAATGGTGCAGCCCATGTAAGATGATCGGCCCCTCGCTGGAAGAAATCAGCGATGAGATGTCCGACCAGGTTGTCATCGCCAAGATGGATATCATGGAAAATACCGATACGCCGGGCAAGTTGGGGGTTCAGGGCATTCCGTTCCTGGCTCTTTATAAGAACGGCGAGAAGACCGCCGAACTCCAGGGTGCGCGACCCAAGAACCAGTTGAAGCAATGGCTTGAAAGCCAGCTTTAAGATCAGTCGGCGGCGGGCAAATATCCGGCCGCCGTCAATCGTTCTGCCAGCTTTTTGAACAGCCGGCGGTTGGCCGCGCCGATCATGCCTTTTCGTCCGCTGTCGACCCGATAGGGAGACCCATCGAGACGAAGGCACGCGCCGCCCGCTTCGTTGAGGAACAATGCCCCGGCGGCATGATCCCAGGGCAGGGTACGTTCGTAGATCGCCACATCGTGTTCCGCCAGAACCGTAAGCGGATATTGTTCAGCGGCGCAGCCCGGTGCGGTTGCCAACGTGTAATGCGGGGCGATTTCCCGATCGAAAAGGGCGCGTTGATCGGGCTCCATGTAACGGGTCATCGCCGCAAGGCGCGGCGGCGATACGCCGCTGGCGCGCGTGGTTACACGTTCACCGTCGATATAGGCACCTTCGCCAAGATACGCCTCGCACAATCGGTCGCGCCGGGGATCGTATATCCATCCCGACCGGGCGGCTCCATCCACC
>JBASAR010000070.1:0-3854 GCA_049650705.1 Pontixanthobacter sp.
TTGCGCGATGTCGGCGTGCGGGTGCTGCGGTTCTCGCAGGAGCAGATCATGGGCGACCTCGATCCCGTTCGCGAAGCCATCGCGGAGGAACTGGACAAGCCATTCGACAAGCCCGGTCGCGCGCCCAAGAAACGCAGCGACGACAACATGCATCATCGGAGCCGTCATTGATGGCCCTCCAACCCCATCCCGGGGCGACGTAGCAATAGAGAACTCATTACAATGCTGAAAATCGACAATCTTCACGCCACGGTCGGCGACACGCCCATTCTGAAAGGGCTGACCCTCGAAGTCGGCGCGGGGGAAATTCATGCGATCATGGGGCCCAACGGCGCAGGCAAATCGACGCTGTCCTACATCCTCGGCGGTCGCCCGAATTATAAGGTGACCTCCGGCACCGCCACGCTGAACGGCGTCGATCTGCTGGATCTGGAACCGCACGAACGCGCAACCGCCGGTCTGTTCCTTGGCTTCCAATACCCTGTGGAAATTCCCGGCGTGTCCAACGTGCAATTCCTGCGGGAGGCGCTGAATGCGCAGCGCGGGGCGCGGGATGAAAAGCCACTATCCGGCGGCGAGTTTCTAAAATTGGCGAAGGAAAAGGCCGCGCTTCTCAAGCTCGATATGGACATGCTCAAACGGCAGGTGAATGTCGGCTTTTCGGGCGGCGAGAAAAAGCGCGCCGAGATGGTGCAGATGGGCATTCTCGATCCGCAATTCGCGGTGCTCGACGAAACCGACAGCGGCCTCGACATCGATGCGTTGCGCACGGTCGGCGATGGGATCAATTCCATCATGCGCGCACCCGATAAGGGCGTGCTGTTGATTACGCATTACCAGCGTCTGCTCGACTATGTGACGCCCGATAAAGTCCATGTCCTGGCCGATGGCCGCATCGTGAAAACCGGCGGCCCCGAATTGGCGCAGCGGCTGGAGGCCGAGGGCTATGATGGCATCGTGGAAGAGGCCGCGTAATGGCGGAACCCGCAACCCTGCCTACTAACAAGGACGAGGACTGGCGCTATTCCGATGGCGCTTTCCTGAAAGCCGCCGACGCCGAAAAGATCGGGCACTGGCGCGAACTGGATGTGCCCGCCGGCGATACGCGCCGCGAATATCGTAATCACGATGCGGGAATGGACGAGCCGGGCTTCGTCGACCGGCTGCGCGTGCATGTCGGCAAACGCGCGCGGTTCGAAGCGTTCCATACCATTGCCGGCGGTCGCTACAGCCGGGTCGAGATCGACGTTACGCTGGAAGAAGGCGCGCATTTCGAATTCGGCGGCGTCACACTGGGTGGCGGCGATACGGTGCAGGAATTTGTCACCCGCACGCAGCATGCGCATCCTCATGCCACCTCCAACCAGGTTGTACGCGCGGTGCAATGGGGCAAGTCGACCGGCAATTTCCTCGGCCGGATCGAAGTTGCACGCGATGCGCAAAAAACCGATGCGGGGCAGAACTTCCGCGCAATCCTGCTGGAGAAAGGCGCTTCCGCCAATACCAAGCCGGAACTGGAAATCTATGCCGACGACGTGCTTTGCGCCCATGGTGCGGCCATCGGCCAGCTCGACGAACAGGCGTCCTATTATATGGCGGCGCGGGGCATTCCACCGATCACTGCGCGCAAACTGTTGATCCAGGCGTTCATCGGCGATGCGTTCGAGGCGATCGCGGATGACGATGTGCGCGCGCGGATGCAGGATGCGGCACTGAAAGAACTGGAAAGGGCCGCGCTATGAACGAAGTGTCGAAAATCACCGCCGCCAATGCGTCGAAAGCGGACTTTCCCGGAATGGTCACACACGATGGCGCACCGTGGCATTACCTCGATACCGCAGCCACCGCGCAGAAACCGCAGGCGGTGATCGATGCGATGTCGAACGCGCTGGGCCGCGACTACGCTACCGTTCACCGCGGCGTCTATTCGCGATCCGCGCAGATGACGCTGGGTTACGAGGCGGCACGCGAACGGGTCGCGGATTTCATGGGTGCTTCCAGCCTGAACGAGGTGGTGTTCGTGCGCGGCGCGACGGAAGGGATCAATCTGGTCGCGCAAAGCTGGGGCGGGGCGAACCTGAAGCCCGGCGACCGCATCATGCTCAGCCAGCTGGAACATCATTCCAACATCGTGCCCTGGCAACTGATCGCGGAAAAAACCGGCGCGGCGATCGACGTGTGTCCGCTGACCGATGATGGCCTGATCGATCTCGATGCGATGGAAGCGATGCTGACACCGACGCACAAGATGGTCGCGTTGTCGCATGTATCCAACGTGCTGGGGTCGATCCTGGGCGCGAAGCGTGCGGCGAAGCTGGCCCACGCAGTGGGCGCGAAGATCCTACTGGACGGGTGTCAGGCAGCCCCGCGGATGCGGCTTAACATGACGGAACTGGATTGCGATTTCTACGTCTGGTCCGCGCATAAATTGTACGGTCCGACCGGGATCGGGGTGCTGTGGGGGCGGGAGGAGCTGTTAAACGCGATGCCGCCCTATCATGGCGGTGGCGCGATGATCGATACGGTCAGCTTCGAACGATCGACCTATGCCAATGCACCCCAGCGGTTCGAGGCGGGCACGCCGATGATCACCGAAGCGCGCGCGCTCCATGCCGCAATCGATTATTGCGAGGCCCATGGGTCCATGGAAAGCATGTTCGCCCATGAAAGCGCGCTTGCCGCGACATTGCGAAGCGAATTGCTGGGCATGGGCGGTATCCGCGTGTTCGGCCCGGAGAAATCGGCCGGGATCGTCTCTTTCGAGATGGAGGGGGTTCACCCGCACGATCTGGGCACCATATTGGACGAAGAAGATGTCGCGATCCGGGCCGGGCATCATTGCTGCCAGCCGCTGATGGCCTATCTGGGCGTCCCCGCAACCGCCCGCGCCAGTTTCGGCCTTTATAGCGACGAGACCGATATCGATGCGCTGTTGCGCGGCATCGACAGGACGAAAAGGATTTTCGGATGAGCGACAATAAGGGTTTCGACGTCGAGGAAGTGGTTGCTGTCGCCCCGCCCAAACGCGCACGTGTTGCGGATGCGGATCCGTCCGCCCCCGCCGATACCGAAACCGCCCCGGAAAAGCTGGAGCGCAAGCGCGACTATCTCGAAGGGTTCCTCGCCAAGAAACCCGAACAGGTCGGGCCGGGCGAACCGGGCGGCGCAGTTCACGACGCGGTGATCGCGGCGATGAAGGAAATCTACGATCCCGAGATTCCCGTGAATATCTACGATCTCGGCCTTATCTATGGCGTCGATGTGGATGACGAGAACGATGTGACCGTTTCCATGACGCTGACCACGCCCAACTGCCCCGTCGCGGAATCCATGCCGGCGGAGGTGGAACTGCGCGCCGGCGCCGTGCCCGGTGTGCGCGATGCGGAGGTGGTGCTGGTATGGGACCCGCCATGGGACCCGCAGAAAATGTCCGACGAAGCCCGGCTCGAACTGGGGATGCTGTGATGGCCACCGATACTAAAACGCGCGCCCTGCCCGCCGCCGTCACGCTGACACCAGGCGCCGAAGCGCGGATTGCCGAATTGATGGGCAAGGCACCGGTCGACGCGATCGGGGTCAAGTTGTCGACGCCCAGGCGTGGCTGTTCCGGGCTTGCCTATTCGGTCGATTACGTGAGCCACGAAGTTGCGATGGACGAGAAGATCGTCACGCCGGACGGGGTGCTGTATATCGACGGCGCGTCGGTCCTGTATCTGGTCGGGTCCGTGATGGACTGGGTAGAGGACGATTTCACCGCCGGGTTCACCTTCGAAAATCCCAATGCCAAAGGCGCATGCGGATGCGGTGAAAGCTTCATGGTCTGAACTGCGCCCGGACGGGCTGCAAATCGCGCC
>JBASAR010000071.1:0-7229 GCA_049650705.1 Pontixanthobacter sp.
CTCAATCACCCGATGGGCCCGCTGCAACTGGCGGATTTCGTGGGGCTCGATACCTGTTTCGAGATCATCAAGGTGCTGTACGACACCACCGGCGATAGCAAATATCGCCCGGCGCCGCTACTGGTCAAATATGTCGAAGCGGGCTGGCTGGGCCGCAAGACCGGGCGCGGCTTTTACGATTATACGGGCAATGCGCCGGTTCCGACGCGCTAGGTAGCGGGGAACAATGCTTGGGGAACGGGGGCCGGGTGTTGCGGGTTGATGGGGCAAAGGAGCATTCCATGACCGATTCCAAGAACGACAAACCCACCTCGCAGGAACAGCGCCAGGCCGACCTCGCGCCCGAAACGCATAATAACGAACAGGACGATCACCGCGCACAGGCGCAGGAAGTCGCCAAGCAGGCGCGGGCGCTGACCGAAGAAACCGGCAGCCCGACCGAAAGCCGCAAGGATACCAGCACCGACGATCCCATGGGCACGGGCGTGAAGGACACGATCGACCAGATGCGCGAGATGGAAAGTTCGGGCACGATCGACATGGGCGCGTTCAAGGGCGAACCCAATCATGACGACAACGTCGACAAATTCGGCAAGCGCAACAAACCCGATGGGTTGCGCGGCGACGGGACCTGATCCTACCGCCCGACCGCTGAATCGTCAGGCGACGACGCTCTCGCGCAAAAGCCAGAAGGCCACCGCCAATCCGACCGCGGCGGTGGTCACGAAATAACTCAGCCACCGCATCTGCAACCGTGCCGGCCTGTCGATGTCGTGCGTGTTCAGCCGACCCAGGGTTTTGCATGCGTTGCGCTGCGCCACGTAGGATACGACGCCGCCAATCAGGATGAAGACGGTCGCGATCCCCTTGGCCAGCCATGGCGGGTCGAATTCGCCGAATAGCGCCCGGAATGCCAGCCCGATGCCGATCGCCGCGAAGGACGTGCGCATCCATCCGGCATATGTACGCTCGGTCGCCTGGATCGTTCGATCTTCCGCCCAATCGGTCCGGCGTTCGGCCAGTTCGTTGGAATCCGGCCTATCATTGCTGCGGTCGGTTTTCGTCGTGTCGCCGTTCGTCGAATTGGGGTCGGTTCTGTCCATCGCGCAGGATGATAACAACATCTCCATCCTTCGCAATCGCCTCCCCGTCCGATGGGTCGATCGGTGTCGGGTCGATACCTTCGGCATCGTCGATCAGATCTTCGTCATCCGCAATCGGGATGGCGGGGGCGTAGTCCCCGATCGACGGCTCCGGTTCAGGCTGGGTCGCGGGTGTCCGCGACGCCTCCGCCGCCTTGGCCGCGTCTTCGAAATCGGCGCGCTGCTGTTCGATGGTCGCCGCGGTCTGGGTGATCAGCCCCTCATCCTCCTGCGTGCCGACCAGACTGGCGGCGCCGATCAATGTTAGCCCGACAAAGGCGAGCGCGCCATATCTGTTGCGGAACAGGAATGTGTACATAAATTGCGACCGTAAGGTCGGATGGTTAATCGGACGTAAGCGTGTCGTTCTTGAGCGCGTAGAGGAAATCCAGCGCATCACGGGGCGAAAACGCATCCACATCCGTTTCGCGCAGACGGTTGGCAAGCACGTCCTGCGCGGTTTCTTCTTTGTAGATAGCTGCGGCGAACAGCGGCAGATCGTCCAACCCTGCCGCCAGTCCGCCGGTTTCCGCGCGGCCTTTCTCCAACTTGTCCAGCACCGCCTTCGCCCGCGCGATGACCGGTTTGGGTATGCCCGCCAGCTTCGCCACCGCCAGCCCGTAACTGCGATCCGCCGGCCCGTCCGCCAGTTCGTGCAGCAGAACCAGATCGCCCTTCCATTCGCGCGCCCGGACGTGATGCAGCGACAGCGCGTCGCAGCTGTCGGCCAACCGGGCAAGCTCGTGATAATGGGTGGCGAACAGGCAACGGCAGGCCAGCGTCTCATGCACAGCCTCCACCACCGCCCAGGCCAGCGCCAGCCCGTCATACGTTGATGTGCCGCGACCGACTTCGTCCAGGATCACGAAACTGCGCGGGGTCGCCTGGGCAAGAATCGCGGCGGTTTCGACCATTTCGACCATGAAGGTGGACCGCCCCCGCGCCAGATCGTCGGACGCGCCGACGCGGCTGAACAGGCGGTCGACCAACCCGATGGCAGCGCTGTCGGCCGGCACGTAACCCCCCGCCTGTGCCATGATCACGATCAGCGCGTTCTGCCGCAGGAACGTCGATTTGCCGCCCATGTTCGGCCCGCCGATCAACCACAGGCGGTCGTCGGGATCGAGCGTGCAGTCATTGGCGACGAAGCGCGCGGTGCCTTTCGCCAACGCCGCTTCGACCACCGGATGCCGGCCGGCGCGAATGTTCAAACACGGTTCGTCCGCGATCGAAGGGCGGCACCAGTTTCCCTCCACCGCACGTTCCGCCTGACCCGCCGCGACATCCAGCCGGGCGAGGGCAGCGGCCGTTGCGGCAATGCCTTCCCGAACACGGATCGCCGCGTCGCACAGTTCCTCGAAATGCGCCTCTTCAGCCGCCAATGCGCGCCCGCCTGCTTCGGTAATGCGACCCGCTTCCTCATGCAGTCCCAGCGAATTGAAACGCGCGGCGTTCTTCATCGTCTGGCGATGGGTAAAGCCACTGTCGGCGGCCATCAGAGCGTCAGCATGGCGGGCGGGTACTTCGATAAAATAGCCGAGCACGCCATTGTGTTTGATCTTGAGCGTGTTGACGCCCGTATCCGCGCGATATCGCGCCTCCAGTGCGGCGATCGCCCGGCGCGCGCTGCCCGATATCGTGCGCAATTCATCGAGCGCGGCGTCGTACCCTTCGGCGATATAGCCGCCTGCCTGCCGGTCGGTTGGCGGCGCAGCCACCAGCGCACGGCGCATGGTATCGACGAGCGCGCCGTGGCCGCCCATCGGTGGCAGCAACTGGTCCAACAAGGCGGGGCGATCGGTCTTCGCGGCCAGCATATCGCGTAACTGCCGGGCGGCATCCAGCCCATCGCGTATCTGGCCAAGATCGCGCGGGCTGCCGCGGTCCGCCACCACGCGCCCCAATGCCCGCCCGATATCGGGAAGCGCACGTAGCCGGTCGCGCAGATCCGCCCGTAGCAGGGGATCGGCATGGATATAGGCGACCAGCCCCGACCGCGCGGAAATGCCGGCCGCTTCGCATAAGGGCGCGGCGAGATCGTCCGCCAGCAACCGCGCACCCGCACCGGTGACGCAGCGGTCGATCGCGGCGATCAGGCTGCCATTGCGCGACCCGTCCGGACCGATCAGTATCTCCAGACTGGCCCGCGTCGCCCGGTCCATCGCCAGCATGTTCGCCCCGACCCGCGCGACGGGCGGCAGCAGCAGCGGCAGGGCGCCGCGCCCCGCATGGTCGAGATAGGCGATCAGACCGCCCGCCGCCGCCAGCATTGACCGATCGAACGCGCCGAATGCGTCCAAAGTGCCGACCCCGTGAATATCCTTCAGCCGCCGCTCCCCCGCGGCACTGTCGAAATCCCCGGCGGGCCGTTCGATAATCTGCGTATCGAGCGACGCCGTATCGATGGCCGTGTTATCGGCGGCGACGATCTCGCAAGCCCCGATCCGTGCCAATACCGCCCCTGCATCTTCGCCAGCGCAGCTTTCCAGTACCATCCGCCCCGTCGAGATATCGCATGCGGCCACACCGGTAACGCCGCGAATATCGCACACCGCCGCCAGCATGTTCGCGCGTCTGGGTTCGAGAAGCGCGTCCTCCGTCAGTGTGCCCGCGGTCACGAAACGCACGATGTCGCGGCGGACCAGCGCCTTGGACACCGGCTCCCCCGCCGCCTTCGCCCGCACCTTCGCTTCCGCCGGGGTTTCGACCTGTTCCGCGATGGCGACGCGGCATCCCGCCTTGATCAGCCGCGCAAGATAGCTTTCCGCCGAATGCACCGGCACCCCGCACATCGGCACCGCCTCGCCCCCATCTTTTCCCCGTGCAGTCAGCGCGATGTCGAGCACGTCGGCGGCGATCTTCGCGTCGTCGAAGAACAGTTCGAAAAAATCGCCCATGCGGTAGAACAGCAGGCAGCCATCCGCCTGATCCTTCAACGCGTGATATTGCGCCATCATGGGAGTCGGCCGTTCGGACATGCCGGTGGGTAGAGCCGCCCGGCCGCGATTCGGGAAGGGTGCGCCCGCCCGCTTTCCCCTATCGCATCAACCCGTGCTTCGTTAACACTTCGCCAAAGCACCAATGCGGGACACATAGCGACCATGGCCGACGACACGAACAACAGCTTCACCTCGCGCGAGGCGCTGTTTTACCACGAGACGATCCGGCCCGGTAAGATCGAGATCATCGCGTCCAAACCCATGGCGACGCAGCGCGATCTCAGCCTCGCCTATTCGCCCGGCGTCGCGGTTCCGGTGGAAGCCATCGCGGCAGACCCGGCCAATGCCGCCAAATACACCGCGCGCAGCAATCTGGTGGCAGTGATTTCCAACGGCACCGCGATCCTCGGCCTCGGCAATCTGGGTGCATTGGCGTCCAAGCCGGTGATGGAGGGGAAGGCGGTATTGTTCAAACGGTTCGCCGATGTGGACTCCATCGATATCGAGCTGGACACCGAAGATCCGGACAAGTTCATCGAGGCGGTCGCGCTGATGGAGCCGAGTTTCGGGGGCATTAACCTCGAAGACATTGCCGCGCCCGAATGCTTCATCATCGAACAGGCCCTGCGCGATCGGATGAACATCCCGATCATGCATGACGACCAGCATGGCACCGCGATCATCGCGGCGGCAGGCCTCATCAACGCCTGCCATCTGACGGGCCGCGATTTCAAGGATGTGAAGATGGTGGTGAACGGGGCGGGTGCTTCGGCATTGGCCTGCACCGCACTCATTAAAGCCATCGGCGTCCCGCATGAGAACATCGTCGTGTGCGACCGGACCGGGCCGATCTATCCCGGCCGCGCGGATGTCGATCAATGGAAAAGCGCCCATGCCGTGCCGACTGACGCACGCAATCTGGAAGAAGCGCTGATGGGGGCGGATATTTTCCTCGGTCTGTCCGCTGCCGGTGCGCTCAAACCTGAATGGGTGAAGGGCATGGCGAAACAGCCGATCATCTTCGCGATGGCGAACCCGATCCCCGAAATCATGCCCGATGTGGCGAAGGAAGTGCGCCCCGATGCGGTGATCGCCACCGGCCGGTCGGATTTCCCCAACCAGGTCAACAACGTGCTCGGCTTCCCCTTCATCTTCCGCGGGGCGCTGGACGTGCAGGCAACCGCGATCAACGAAGAAATGAAAGTCGCTGCCGCCCATGCCATCGCCGATCTGGCGCGCCAGCGCGTGCCCGAAGAAGTGGCGGCGGCTTACGGCGTCAACCACAAGTTCGGCGTGGATTACATCATCCCCGCACCCTTCGACCCGCGTCTGATGGAAGTGGTGTCATCCGCCGTCGCGAAGGCCGCGATGGACTCCGGCGTCGCCAAAGCACCCATCGCCGATTTCGACGAATATCGACTGGCGTTGAAGGCCCGCCTGAACCCGACCACCTCGGTCCTGACGCAAACCTACGAAATCGCGCGCGCCAATCCCAAGCGCGTGGTCTTCGCCGAGGCGGAGGAGGAGGTGGTGCTGCGCGCCGCGATCCAGTTCCGCGATTTCGGCTACGGCACGCCGGTTCTGGTCGGGCGGACCAAGGCGATCGCGGACAAGATGCACATGCTCGGCGTCGAGAACCACCGCGATTTCGAGATCCAGAATTCCGCCGATAGCGAACATGTCCCCGCCATGGTCGATTTCCTGTACAAACGCCTGCAACGGCGCGGCCATACGGAGCGCGATGTGCGCCGCATGGTCAACCAGGAACGCAACGTGTTCGCCGCGCTGCTGGTCGCATTGGGTCATGGAGACGCGCTGATTTCCGGGATCACCCGCACTTTCGCGCAGACCGCGCGGGAGATCAATCAGGTGCTGGACGCCAAGGCAGGCGCGCTGCCTTTCGGCATCCACATGATGATCGGCAAGAACCACACGACCTTTCTTGCCGACACCACGATCAACGAACGCCCCAGTGCGGAGGAGCTGGCCCATATCGCCCGCGAGACCGCCGCCGTCGCCAAACGCATGGGGCACGAACCGCGCGTCGCGTTTTTGAGCTATTCCACGTTCGGCAATCCGAGCGGCAAATGGCTCGACAATATCCGCGGTGCCGTGGCGATGTTGGACAGGGAAGGGGTCGATTTCGAATATGAGGGCGAGATGGCGCCCGATGCGGCGCTCAATCCGAAGGTCATGGCGCTCTACCCGTTCAGCCGCCTGTCCGGACCGGCGAATGTGCTGGTCATGCCCGGCCTTCAGAGCGCGAACCTGTCCGCCAAACTGCTGCGAGAGTTGGGCGGCGACGATACGATCGGGCCAATGCTGATCGGTATGGAAAAGCCGGTGCAGATCGCCCCGATGACCGCCATCGCGCCGGATGTGCTGACGCTGGCCGTATTGGCTGCGGCGGGTGTGGTGGGGTGATATGCGCGCCTAGCTGACCATCATGCCGCTGCTGATAGCGGCGGTCGGTGTGCCGATGGCGATGGGCGGGGTCGCGCCCAATTCGGTCTATGGTGTGCGAACCGCCGTTTTTTTGGTCATGGTCGGATTGATAGCGGCGTAAGGCACGAAAAAGGGCGCGCTCCTTATCGGAACGCGCCCCTCTTTTTCAGTTGTCGGTTACGATCAGACGGCGGCCTTGTTCACCGTATCATTTGCGATCTTCGTCATTTCTTCATCGCCATGATAGGTGCTGTCGAGGCACTTCTGCAGTTTGCGCGCATCGTCATCGAGATCGAGCCGCTTGGCGAAGGCAACCACACATCCGTATCCGGCGATGCCGTAATGGGTCATACGCTGATACTGCGTGATGATCGATGCATCGCGTACATCATCATCGCCGAAATCTTCGTCCAGCGTGTGGGCCTTGGCTTCCTTGACCAGGCCTTCCATGCCCTTGCAATGTTCGCCGGTCGGATCGGCACCGTGGCCCTTGATCAGCCCTTCGAGCGTTTCCATGCCCTGCTGAATGCCTTCGGTTCCGTTCTTCAGTGCATCCTTCAGCTTGCTGTCGGTCGCGGCCTCGTGCAGCTTTTTGGTGACGGCGAGGGACTGCTTGTCCGCGCTGTACATATCCTGCAGCTGATCGATGTAGAGGTCTTTCAATGTGTTCATGGCCATGGTGGCGTATCTCCGCTTCGTATGA
>JBASAR010000072.1:0-1753 GCA_049650705.1 Pontixanthobacter sp.
CGACGACCCTCTACGAGGAGTACGAGGACGACGACGGGCGCGTGAGATCCCGTCCCGTTAAGAACGCGGCGGGGGACTTTGTGCAGTCGCCAGAGGCCGTGGCGGCTCGGAATCGGCTGATGCTGGAGGTGGGCGCGGTGAGCGTCCCACATGGCGTGCTCGACCAGGTCGTGGCCCACTTCGGACCCGACGCCGTGGCCGAGGTGACGGGCCGAGGACGGCGGTTCGTCACCAAGACCGTCGATGGCATCGAGCAGGTGGTCGAGGAGCGCAGGACCCGGAGAACCTGCAACGCCGAGGCCGACGAGTTCATGGCGGGCAAGCGCCGCGTCCTCGTCTTCAGCCAGGCTGGCGGAACGGGCCGGAGCTACCACTCGGATCTCGCGGGCGACAACCAGCAGCGCCGCGTCCTCTACTGCGTCGAGCCGGGCTGGAGCAGCGCCCGGTGCGTGCAGGGGATGGGCCGGGTCCACCGAGCCAACCAGGCGTGCCCGCCGGAATTGGTGCTCGTGACCACCAACCTCAAGGCCCAGCGCCGCTTCCTGTCGACCATCGCGCGGCGGCTCGACCAGCTCGGGGCGCTCACCAAGGGCCAGCGCCAGACGGCGAGCCAGGGTCTGCTCTCGTCCGAGTTCAACCTGGAGACACCGCTGTCGCGGGCGAGCTTGCACAACTGGTTCGTGGACTTGTACCGGGGCGAGGGCCGGGCAGTGGCTTCTGGCGTCACGCCGACGCTCGTGGAGGAGCAGATGGGGATCAAGGTGCTCGATGCCGACGGGCAACTCAATGTGAGCGCAGTCCCGGAGGTGCCGAAGTTTCTCAACCGCCTGCTCTCGCTCCAGACGGGCGCGATGGACGCCGTGTTCGACTCGTGGTACGGATACCTGGAGGAAGCGACGGAGGCCGCCCGAGAAGCGGGTACACTCGACGTGGGCGTCGAGACGATCCGGGCCGAGCGCGTGGTCAAGACCGACGAGCGATTGGTCTACACGCACGAGCGCTCGGGGGCGACGACGCAGGTCGTGACGCTGGAGCTCACCCGGCGGACGGAGGTCGTGGACTGGGTCGAGATCTGGCGCTGGGCCAAGGAGGCCCAGGCGCTCGGGTCCTGGGTCGGGTTCGTGGTCAACCGAAGGAGCGGGCAGCCCTACGCGCTGTTCCGCGCCGGGAGCCGGACGACGGAGACCGGCCGCATCATCGGGAGACTCCGCCGAGTCGGCGTGCGATCGAACCGGCTCATGGACGAGACGGACATCCACAAGGTGGGGCAGGAGGGAGGCCACCGTCCCATCCAGACGGTCGAAGCGAGGGCACTCTGGGACGCGGGCGTGCAAGAGGCGCCGGAGTTCTTCACCGAGCCCATCCACCTGGTGACCGGGACGATCCTGCCCATCTGGGACCGGATCGCGGGGCACCCAAGGATCTACCGTGCCCAGACCGACGCTGGAGAGCGCATGATCGGGCGGGCCGTCATGCCGGAGCACCTGAGCGCGACCCTTAAGGCTCTCGGGGCTGCGGGTGACCGCGTGGATGTCACGCCCCAAGCGCTGGCCGAGCGGCTGCTGGCGGGCGCCGAGGCCGACCTCGCGAACGGCTGGCAGCTCCGCGTGCGCCGCGTGGCGAACGAGCCCCGGATCGAACTCGTGGGGCCGGACTTCGCGGCGATGCGCGAGCTGGAGGCGGACGGGGTCTTCGCGGAGGTCCACGCCTTCCGCACCCGGTTCTTCGTCCCGACGGGCGAGCGGGCCTCGGG
>JBASAR010000073.1:0-8842 GCA_049650705.1 Pontixanthobacter sp.
CGTCCACTTGCGGGACGGAAAGCGGATTGTCCGGTGCCGACGACACATCACCGGTTGGATGCGACCTCTGGAAGGAACGAATGAGCTAGCAAGATGCTAAACCGGTTCCGGGCCAGTAACTTTCGGCACGCTCATCTTGGTCCTTCGGATCGTTATAGATCGAGCGCTTTTTGCTTTGGCGGGACACGGGAAAATAGACACAAACGCTGGCGTGCGGGTTGGCGCAGCCTTTTCATCGCGTTACGCTTCGCCTGAAATAGCATTCTTGATGATCGGTAGGCGATCCAAAGCCGAACGGGATTTACATGAGCAAAGAGAAATACGGTCAGTTCCCCATCGTCGGCATCGGTGCATCGGCCGGGGGGCTTGAAGCGTTAAGCGAGTTCGTGAAGGCCGTGCCGGAGGATAGCGGGCTCGCCTATGTGATTGTGCAGCATCTTGCACCGGATCACCCCTCCATCATGGACCAGCTTCTGGAAAGCCACACGCCGATCCCGGTGCGCAAGATCGAAGATGGCATGGCGGTGGAGCCGGATACGATTTTCGTCATTCCGGCCGGGCCATCGCTTACTTTGAAAGACGGGGCGCTGCATCTTCATGATCGCGATCCCGACAAGCATGTACGCACACCGATCGACGAGTTTCTCTCCTCGCTGGCCGAGGAGCGCGGGAAGTCGGCTTTCGCTGTCATCCTGTCCGGTACCGGCAGCGACGGCACGCAGGGGGTGCGGGCGATAAAGACTGCGGGTGGGTTCGCGATCGTGCAGGAAAGCGATAGCGCACGTTTCCCGGGGATGCCCGACAGCGCGGCCGCCACCGGTCTTGTCGATTTCGTGCTGACGCCCAAGGCCATTCCCGATCGCCTCATCGACATCGTCCGTCACCGCGAAAAGCTGTCCAGCGACCGCAGCAGCGAGGAACTTCAGGAGGAGATCAAGGGGTCGCTCGACAAGATACTGGGGCTGATCGATGATGAAAACGGCCATGATTTTTCGGATTACAAGCCCGGCACGCTGATTCGCCGGATCGAAAGGCGGATGTCCCTGCTGCGTATCGCCGATGCTGAAACTTTCGCGCAGCGGTTGGAAAAGAGCGACGAAGAGCGCGAACGGCTGCTGCAGGATTTCCTGATCGGCGTCACCCGCTTCTTCCGAAATCCCGAAGCTTTCGATCGGCTGAAACAGGATGTGGTCCTTCCCTTGCTCGACCGCGACCAAAGTCGGTTTCGCATTTGGGTGCCAGGCTGTTCGACCGGCGAGGAAACCTATTCGATCGCGATGCTGTTTTCCGAGGCCATGAAAGAAGCCGGCGATCATCGGCCTTGCCAGATATTCGGTACCGATATCGATGCCGCCGCGCTTCGCCGGGCGCGCAGTGGAACCTACGCCAAAAGCCAGCTCGATGGATTGTCGCCCGAGCGGCGCGACCGGTTTCTGGTCCAGTCGGAGGGTGATTGCCAGATCAGCCAAGAGCTGCGCGAACAATGCGTTTTTGCACCGCATAATCTGTTGCAGGATCCGCCCTTTTCAAGGCTCGATCTGATCTCCTGCCGAAACCTGTTCATCTATCTGAATTCCGACAGCCAGGATACGATCATCAAGCGCTTCCATTATGCGCTGAACGAGAAGGGTTATCTGTTCCTCGGACCATCGGAATCGCTTGGCAAACAGGAAAAATACTTCAACACGCTGGATCGCGAAGTGCGGCTGTATCAGCGTAACGACGCGGAACCGCCCGGCTTTTCGACCCTGGCCATGTCGAGCGAGGACGGGGCGCGCCGGCAGCGTCGGATTTCCGAGCAAACGGGTCAGGGGCAGACCCAGCTGCAAACACCCGCCGAACCCGATTTCGAACAACAGGTTTCCAGTTTCTTCCTGCGCGAAGCTGCTCCGCCCTTCGCCGTGGTCAATGCTCAGGACGAGATCAGCTATATCTCCGAACGCATGGCCCCTTTCGTGCAACCATCCATGGGTACGGTCAGCGCGTCGCTCGACCAGTTTCTTGCGCGTGAGTTGCGGCTGCCGGTGCGCAGCGTGATCGGCGAGGCACGCAAGTCGAAGGCGCAGGCGTTGGTCAAAAATGTGGTGGTGGACGATGGTTCCGGCCCGTCGCTGTTCGACATCGCGGCCAAGCCCACACCGTTCGCGGATGGCCATGTGCTGATCACCCTTCAACCTGTCCGCACGCAGGATGCCGCGGATCTGGCCGATGCCACGCAGATACGCAGTCAGACCGAGCGCGATCTGGTGGAGCGCGAACTGATGCTGACCAAGCAGCAATTGTCGTCCACCCTTTCCGATTACGAGACGACCGAGCAGGAATTGCGCAGTTCCAACGAGGAACTGCTGTCGATGAACGAAGAGCTGCAAAGCTCGAACGAGGAACTTGAGACCTCGCGCGAGGAACTGCAGTCGATCAACGAGGAACTGGAAACAATCAATGCGGAGCTGACGGAAAACAACCGCCAGCTGATCGAAGCCAATTCGGACCTGAAGAACCTGTTCGAAAGCACCGACATCGCCACTGTGTTCCTGGATCAGAACTTACGCGTGCGGCGGTTCACGCCCAATGCGCGAAGGCTTTTCGGCATTCGGGAACGCGATATCGACAGGGAACTGAGCGATCTGAAATGGGCGGTATCCTACGATCATCTGGAAGAGGATGCGGAGCAGTGCGGAGCGACATTGCAAACGGTCGAGCGGGAAGTGCGAATCGACGCGACCGACGAGACGTTTCTTCTGCGCCTGCAACCCTATCGTCGGACGGACGACCGGATCGACGGCTGCGTCATGAGCATGATCGACATTACCGACCGCAAGAAATTCGAACGGCAGCTGGCCGCGAATGCGGAAGTGCTGGAACGACAGTATAGCGAATTGGAAACCCTATACGACACGACACCAGTCGGGCTTTCGCTGGTCGATAGCGACCTGCGATGGATACGCATCAATGAACGGCTGGCGGAGATCAACGGATTCCCGTCGGGCGATCATATCGGGAAGAAGCAGGAGGAGCTGATTCCCGATATCGATGGCAAAATTCGCGAAATGCAGAGCGAAGTGTTGCGGACCGGCAAGCCGATTTCCGGACTGGAAATTACCGGCGTAACACCCGCCGAACCCGATCGGACGCGTCATTGGATCGTCGATTACTACCCGGTGCGGCAGGCTGGCGAACTGTTCGCTGTCGGGTGCTGCGTGCAGGAGGTGACCAAGCAGGTCGAGGCCGCACGAGCCGTTAACGAAGCGGTGGCCACGCACAACGTCCTGCTTTCGGAACTGCAGCACCGGGTGAAGAACACGATGGCGACGGTTTTGGCCATCGTTCAGTTCTCCGCGAAAAACGCCACCGACATCGGCACCTTCACGGACACGCTTCGCAACCGGTTGAGCGCGATCGCGCGAACGCATGATGTCTTGTCCTCTTCCGGGTGGGAAGGCACCACGATCGAAGATGTCGTGCGGCGTGAACTCGCGCCTTATGCCGAAGGATCGACGGAGCGGTTCGAATATAAAGGCGACACCATAGGGATTTCCGCCAAACAGATGCTATCGCTGTCTCTCGCACTGCACGAATTGGCAACCAACGCGGTAAAATACGGCGCGTTGTCCGTCGCTGGTGGCAGAGTGGATGTGCGTGCTCGAACATCCGGCGACGGACAGGTTCATTTGAAATGGCACGAAAAGGGCGGCCCAGCGGTCAAAGCGCCGGACAAGACGGGGAGTGGCTTCGGCACCCTATTGCTGACCCAGATACTGGGTCCGGATCTACAAGGCAGCGTCCAACTGGACTATGCCATGGATGGCCTGATATTCGAATTGCAGTTTCCACGGAAATCGGACAGAATTGAAGAGTGAGTGAAATGCCACAAGTGCTGATCGTCGATGACGAATTCATGACCGCGATGGCTTTCGCGGAATTTCTGTCGGACAAAGGATATACGATCATCGGCCCCTACGCGCACGCCGATGACGCATTGGAAGCACTGGAGACGGCGGAGCCCGATGCGGCCTTTCTGGACATCAATCTGGGCGGTGGCGAAACGAGCGAAAAGATTGCTTCCCATTTAAAGGCCCGTTCGACACCGTTCGCATTTCTGACCGGATACAGCGAATGCCCCCCCGTCATGGCTGATTTCGAAGATGCTCGTTACCTGGCGAAGCCGCTCCCGCAAGCGGAGGCGCTTGCCGAGCTGAAAAAGATGATCGAGCCTAAAAAATTAAAGCCGAGCTTGTCTGAACGTCATGGGCAGGTTTCAATGGAATCGATTACGAGCCCAATTTCCTGCGAGGCTTCAATCGCATGACGGGCATCCCACATTTGGCATTGCCGTGTTGAATGATCGTTGAACTGCAAAATATGCTTGGCGTTCCTCACTTGGCGCGACCAGACGATCCACCCCCCCCCGTTTCGATGTCGAACGGAATGTCACCACCATCACCCGGTTGGGCGGTGTCCAGCCGGAATGGTCGGTTCCAACCTGGTACCTTGACGTTCGGGTGAACGAAAGCGGACGGAGTGGCCTGTTACCGACGGACGATGCGCCGCTGTCCGAAACCAAGAACTCCGATACGGTGATGTTCCGGTTCGCAAAATCCGGGGAGGAACCAAAGGCGAATACGTTCGGCGATAGGCGGTTGAACGACATGCCCGTGACCGCATCGCATGGCCCCGTTTACGATAGGCTGTCCGATGGAGCGTACGGATGGCTCAACCGGAAGGATCAGGCATCGATCGTTCGTATTCCGCAGGTCGCATAATTCGTCGGCATCGGTCACGACACATCGGCCCAACACCGGCGACCTAGCCACGGTCGTCGGCAACCCCCAATTTGCTTGCACGTTGCGCCTTGCCGATCGGTGGTATCGTCACAATCGTCGACGCATATTCTGCGACGACGACGAAGCACCAGAATTCGAAGCCCGCCCAATCTCCGGCGGTCAAACATGCTGCGCCGTCCAACAGCAGAGCCGCGACGGCCAGCAAGCGAAACCACATCATGCTGCGGGTCGGGTCGTCCGCCCTTTGCGTGGCGGTGAACATCATGAACAGACTGATGCAGCCCCACAGGATCGACCCAAACCACGAACTCGCGTGATAGAAGCCGCTCAGGGCCGCGAAAAACCAGAACATGCGCGATACCGCGAATTGCGATTGGCGCGTGATCTGACACAGTTTGACGATAGGCGGGACGAACAGCGTCCTGCCTATCCAGTGATCGATGCTTGCGAAGCTCATATGCCGCTCATAGCTGACGAGGCAGGGCATCACCACTCGCAGCGTGTCCGCCCATCCAGCCCGAAAGGAAACACAGCCTTGTCCAAAATCGTGAACGGGGTCAGCCTCCAACCGAAATCGGGGGCGGCGCCGAAACAGATCGTCCTGTTGCTGCACGGCTATGGTTCCAACGGGGACGACCTGATCTCCTTTGCACCCATGTGGCAGGACGCCTTGCCGGATGCCCTGTTCCTTGCGCCGCACGCGCCGCAGCGATGCGCGATGATGGCGGCGGGTTACCAATGGTTCGGCCTCACGAATTTCGATCCCGTCACGCTTGCCCGAAACGCCGCGTCGGCCGCCCCTGCGATACATGAATTCCTCGATCGCAAGCTAACCCAATACGGTCTGAAGGACGATGCGCTGGCCATGGCCGGTTTTAGTCAAGGCACGATGATGGCGCTGCAGGTCGGGTTACGGCGGCCGCAGGCACCGGCGGCCATCGTCGGCTATTCCGGAATATTTACGGGTGCCGCCGATCTACCAGCCGAAAACAGCGTGAAACCGCCGATTTTGTTGGCCCATGGCTCCGCCGATCCCGTCGTTCCGGTCGATGCTCTGCACAGTTCGAAAGCCGCCTTGGACAGGCTGGGCTATGACGTGCAAACCCATATTGCGGCAGGGCTAGGCCATTCGATCGATCCGGCAGGGTTGAACCTTGGCAAGGAGTTCGTGACGCGTGCGTTTCGGAATGTTCGATAGAACCTGACCGATGTCACGGTCGCATTTCGATCGCGTTCGTCGGATCGGCGTTCTTCGTTCGGGTTTTGGCAAAACCAAGCGTACCCGATCGACGCGATCATGCGTTAATAGGTCATGCACCCCATAAAACCCGATCCCGTCGGCGAAGGCCAGGAAAGCGTCTGGAACTATCCGCGTCCCGCCATCGCAGAACCTGTGCCCGCCCATATTCGTATCATGCTGGGCGGTATCGACATCGTCGAAACGCGGATCGCCGTCCGCACGCTGGAGACGAGCCATCCACCGACCTATTACGTTCCGCCGAAGGACGTCGCGCTTGGCATTCTGAGGGAAGTCGACCATACCAGCTTCTGCGAATGGAAAGGCGTTGCCCGCTATTTCGATGTTCTGGCGGGGGGCGAACGACGAGCGCGCGCCGCCTGGACCTATCCCGAACCGACAGCGTCGTTCGCCGTCCTGCGCGATCACATTGCCTTCTACCCCGAGGCGATGGACGCCTGCTTCGTCGATGGCGAGCGCGTGACGCCGCAGCCGGGCGGCTTCTACGGCGGTTGGATTACCTCGGCCGTGGCGGGGCCTTTCAAGGGCGTGCCGGGCAGCCGGTTCTGGTAATCGATCGATGGATATGGACCAAAGCCTGCCCGCCGAAGCATTCGACAAGGTCGATAAAAGCGACGATCTTTCCTTTTACGCGCCGCCCCGACTTGTCATGCATATCGATGAAACTGCGGTGGCGGCGTTGCAAGACTTCTACCGCGATACGATCCCGAACGGCGGCGATATCCTTGACCTCATGTCGAGTTGGGTCAGTCACCTGCCTGACGATCATGCATACCGGAACGTCGTCGGCCATGGGATGAACGATGAGGAACTGACCGCCAATCCCCGCCTCGACCGTCGTTTCGTCGCCGATTTGAATGCGGACCCCGGACTGCCGCTCGAAACAGGCGTGTTCGATGCTGCCCTGTGCTGCGTCGGCGTACAATATCTCCAGCGGCCGTTCGATGTGTTTGCAGAAGTGCGGCGGACACTAAGACCGGGCGCACCGTTTATCGTCAGCTATTCCAATCGCTGTTTCCCGACGAAGGCGGTCGCCATCTGGCGTTCGCTCGACATGCAGGAGCAAGCAGCACTCATCGCGCGCTATCTCAAGGAGAGCGGCTTCGTCGAAGTGCGAACCGAGCTTCTCGCCGATGGTAGCCACGGTGATCCCCTGATCGTGGTTGTCGGCATCGCCTAGTCTTCCTGGAAAAGCCGCCTTCGATACACGTTATAAAACAATGACAAACCGCCCGAAGTCCGAGTTGTCGCTTTGGCCTTATTCCTCTCGATCGCCGTCCTGCATTGCCCCTCGACATCGCAATAATACGCCCAGTCATGCCGCTGGCTTTCCTGTCGCGCCCGTTCCCCCCTTCAGCAGGAACCGCCAAACTAACGGGACTATTCGCGGATCGCCATTCGCCTCTTTCACGGCATAGGGATCGATGAGGAACGGTCTGCCGGGGAGCAGCGGGAGTTCCAATTCCATCCATTCCGGTTCGCCGGCAATCACCGCCTCCAGTTGCGGGCGAAGCTGTTCCTGATTTTCGGGATCGGGCGAAGCCGGGTCGTCGCGGTTCAGCGTGTGAAAACTCCTTGGCTTACATGCATCACGGTCATCCCCCTTGCCCCGCCGCGCATCGGTCGGCGCGGGCAGATCGTGCGGGCGTCTGATATTGCTGCCGAAATGCGGCAAGCCGGGCGAACGCGACACCGGCTGAATGGGTCAGTCACTGCCGCCCGCTTCGGCGAACGCGCCGATCGGGCCGGTCCAGCCTCTGCGATACAATCCTTCGACGCGCTTGCCGTCCGTTAGCCAGCGACCATCCAAACTGTTCACGATCGCCTGCAATTCTTGCTGCGTGTAGCCATCGCCTAGGAAGATCATGTTGCGGTAAGGGAGCAAACCCGAAAACATGCCCGTTCCCATCTCTTCGATCGGCAGGCTGTTCCAGACCGTGTTGGTCATATCCGCAAAATCATAGGCGGTTGGGGCCGTTTCCAGCAGGATGAACAATTCGGCTTCTCCGGCCGTCGTTCGGTCGATTGCTCTACCGACCTTGGAGTAAGCGGATTCGTCCGACAGAATCGGAACGATCCCGAACAGAGGCTCTTCGAGATCGATCGCATCCGGTATCGCGTACAGTGCCTGACCGGACGTGAGTACGATGAGCATCAGTTTTCCGTCTGAACTGTCGCCAAAGATACAGCCATCTTCAAGCCGCGTCGGAAGATCGGGCAGCGGAAAGGGCGTTTGGTGGTCACCTTCCGCATTTTTGAGAACGCGATAGGTAACGCAGCCATCGTCGGCCACGCTGCGCTGTGCTTCGGGAATAAGCGCCGTAAACCCCGATCCATCGAACCCAGGCAGTACCAGACGCCTTTCGGGCGGCGGCGCGCTGCGACTTGCACCCGATGGGGCCATGGCCACTTGTGGCGCCGATTGCGGCCCACCGCCCGCCGGCCGGACGACATAGATCGCCTGGTGCAATTGGGCGGCAATTCCGGTGAACAAGGCGCTGGCAAGTTCGGCTTCGGTGTCCTTTACGGTTCGCGACAAGCGGAGCACGGGGGCGCGCCCACCGTTCTCGGCGGGATTGAACCCATCGAACCGCGATGAGAAAGTAACGACGACCGAACCTGCAGCGGGACCGCGCGCCCATTGAACGCAAGGCGTCCAGCCATCGGCTGCCGGTGAGAGATCATAGGGGTCGAACGATCGAAGCAGACCCGTCCGGGCTTCCTGCGGTAGATTGTCGAGGTAACCGCATCCCGGTTTGTCCGTCAGGCCGAACGGGGCACGTTCTTCCTGCGACATGACTGC
>JBASAR010000074.1:0-10089 GCA_049650705.1 Pontixanthobacter sp.
CCTTCGCCGGTTCCAGTCCGTCCAGAAATGCCTCTGCGCTTTCGAGGTATTCCGCCTGCCGTTCCTCCCCCATCCGGTCCCAGTTGGCGTAGATGCGACCGACGCGATGGTTGCTCTCCAGCCGGTCACGGTGGCGGTGCATGAAATGCCAATAGAGGGGGTTGAAGGGGCAGGCGCCTGTCCCGGTTTTCTTCGACGGCGAGTAGGCGCATTCGCGGCAGTAATCGGACATCTTGTTGATGTAGTTTCCGCTCGCCGCGTAGGGCTTCGTCGCCAGCTTGCCGCCATCGGCATAGAGGATCATCGCGGCGACGTTGGGCAGTTCCACCCATTCATAGGCGTCGGCATAGACCACCAGATACCAGTCCTGCACTTCGCTGGGTTCGAACCCCGCCAGCAGCGCGAAATTGCCCAGCACCATCAGCCGCTGGATATGATGCGCATGGGCGTTGTCATGCGTCGACCTGATGGAGTCGGACAGGCAGCGCATGTCGGTGTCGCCGGTCCAGTAGAACTCCGGCAGAGGGCGGTGCGCGTCCAGGGCGTTCGCCGACTGTAAATCAGGCATGTGATACCAGTAAAAGCCGCGAATATATTCGCGCCAGCCGATGATCTGGCGGATGAACCCCTCCACCGAATTGATCGGCGCGCGTCCGTCTTTCAGCGATTGTTCGGCGCGGCGGCACAGTTCCAGCGGGTCGAGCAGGCCGAGATTGATGCTGGTCGACAGCATGGAATGGTAAAGGTCGTCCGAACCGTAAACCATCGCGTCCTGATAGGGTCCGAAGCGTTCGATGCGTTCCGCAAAGAAAACATCCGCCGCCTCCTGCGCCTCCGCCGCCGTGACCGGCCAGGCGAACCTGTCGAGGCTGCCGAAATGGTCGGCGAATTTCTCTTCGACCAGTGCGATGCAGTCGCGCGTAATGTCGTCGGGGGCGAACTTGGCACGTTCGGGCGGGTCCATGTCGTCATCCGGACTTTCCCGGTTCAGTTTATCGTAATTCCACGCATCGCCTTCGGGCTTGCCGTCATCGTCCATCAGCAGCCCGGTCTTGCGCCGCATCTCGCGATAGAAATGCTCCATCGTCAGCGTATTGCGATCCTGCGCCCAATTGTGGAATTCGCGGATGGAGCAGATGTACCGGTCGTCGGTCAGGATCTCGACCGGGCAGTCGAATTTGTCGGGCCATTCCTCGAGGCGCTGCTGCACCCGCCATTCGCCCGCCTCGGTCACGTGAATTTCGCGCGGTTCGTGGCGTTCGACGGCGCGGGCGACCTCGCCGGTGAAGCTGTGCGAATTGTCGTCGTCGGTCAGTCGGGTGTAATCCACCGTCCAGCCCGCATCGCGCAGTTCTTCCGCAAAATGGTGCATGGCGGAAAAGATCAGCGCGATCTTCTGTTTGTGATGTTTGACGTAGGTCGCCTCGTCCCGAACCTCCATCATCACCACGACCGTATCGTCCTTCGTCCGTCCGCGAAGCGAGGGGAGGGAGCGGGTCAGCTGGTCGCCGAGAATGGGGACGAGGATGGGGCGGTTGTCGTTGGAACTCATGCGCGATCAATGCCCGACATTACGAGAGGTTCGGTTCCATGCCGGGTTCGCATTTGGCCCAGGCGCGCTGATACGCCTCGCGCTCGCCGATACGCTTGAGATAGGCGGCGGTATTCGGCTTATCGTCCAGCGGCACGCCGCGTGTCATGCGGCCGGTGGTGATGGCATAGACCATCATGATGTCCGCCAGGGTCAGCTGCCCGCCGCCGAAGAATTGCGCTTCGCCCAAGCGCGCCTCGACCATGTCCCACGCCTTTGCCGTGCGATCGGCGACGAATGTGCCAGGCATGTCGTTTTTCGCGTCCGCCATCCCCAGCATCAGCTGCATCATGCCGTTGGTCATGAAGGTACCGTTGGCGAAGTGGAACCAGAACAGATGTTTCGCGAAATCGGGGTGGCCGACATCGGGGCTGTGCCGCGCATTGCCGTATGTCCGGTCGATATATTCGCAGATTGCGCCGCTTTCGCCCAGGACCAGATCATTGTCCTGGATGACGGGTGCCATGCCGGCGGGATGCAGCGCCTTGTATTCGTCGGGCGCGAGGCGATTGTCGGCGCGCCGGTCATAGCGTTTGAAGGTGTAGTCGAGCTGTAGTTCCTCGCACAGCCAGACGATGCGTTCGGACTGCGAAATGCCGAGGTGATGGACGGTCAGGGTCATGCGGGTTCCTTCAAGCGAAATGCCGTGTTCAAACGAAGCTATACGGGTCGATATCGACGCTTACCCGCACACCGCGGGGGATGTCGAGTGCGCCCAGCCAGTCGCGGATAATGTCCTGCACCTGCGCGCTGCGGCGCGCGTTGATGAGCAGGCGATAACGGTATCGACCGCGCAGCAGCGCCATCGGGGCGGGCGCCGGGCCAAGGATCATGACATCGGTAATGGATGGGCGCGTGCCGCCGATTGCGCGGGCAGCCTCCTTTGCCTCCGCTTCGTCTTCGGACGATACGATGATCGCCGCCCACCGTCCGAAGGGCGGGGCACCGGCATCGCGGCGCGCTTCCGTCTCCGCGGCGTAGAACGCGTCACGGTCCCC
Source organism: Pontixanthobacter sp. (assembly GCA_049650705.1). GTDB lineage: Bacteria > Pseudomonadota > Alphaproteobacteria > Sphingomonadales > Sphingomonadaceae > Pontixanthobacter. The sequence continues at coordinate 2,590 of JBASAR010000074.1, forward strand.
CGCCGTCAGGGCGGCGATCACGGGTGCCTTGGGATGTCGCGTCTGGATCAGCACCTCGCCAGGCTTCGCCCCGCGTCCGGCCCGGCCCGCGACTTGCGCGATCTGTTGATAGGTGCGCTCCGCCGCGCGCAGATCGCCGCCTTCCAGCCCCAGATCGGCATCGACCACGCCCACCAGCGTAAGGTCCGGGAAATGGAAGCCTTTCGTCACCAGCTGCGTGCCGACGATAACGTCGATCGCCTTCGCTTCGGCTTGCGCGACGAAGGCCGCCGCTTTTTCAGGCGAGTTCAGCGTGTCGGAGGTGACGACCGCGACACGGGCATCCGGCAATATGTCGCGCACCTCGTCCGCGATCCGCTCGACGCCGGGGCCGCAAGCGACCAGGCATTCGGGCTCGCCGCATTCGGGACAGGTTTCGGGCGGTTTCGTTTCATGCCCGCAATGGTGGCAGGCGAGGCGCTGGCTGAAACGATGTTCGACCAGCCAGGCGCTGCAATTGGGGCATTGGAAGCGGAACCCGCAATTGCGGCACAGGGTCAGCGGGGCGTAACCGCGTCGGTTGAGAAACAACAGCGACTGTTCGCCCTTCGCCAGCCGGTCCTTCAGTCCATCGACCAGTTCGGGTGCAAGCCAGCGGCCGCGTTCGGGTTTGTGTTCGGTGAGATCGATGGTCGCGATACCGGGCAGGGTCGCCCCGCCGAACCGGCTGGGCAGGTCGAGCTTTTGATACACGCCGCTTTCCGCCATTTGCAGGCTTTCAAGCGCGGGCGTGGCACTGGCAAGGACCACGGGGATGCGTTCGAAATGCGCACGCATGACCGCCACGTCGCGGGCATTGTATCGCACGCCCTCGTCCTGTTTGAAGCTGGTTTCATGCGCCTCGTCCACCACGATCAGGCCGAGATTTCTGTAGGGCAGGAACAAGGCGGATCGCGCGCCGACGACGACCTGTGCGCGTCCATCCGCGATGGCGCGCCAGGCGCGGCGGCGTTGCGTGCTTTTGAGGCTGGAATGCCATAGGATCGGCTTGGCACCGAAGCGATCCTCGAACCGGCGCAGGAACGCCTCGGTCAGCGCGATCTCGGGCAGCAGGACCAATACCTGCCGGTCGCCGCGCAAAGCGGCCGCCATCGGTTCGAAATAGGTTTCGGTCTTGCCGCTACCGGTCACCCCGTCGAGCAGGAAGGGTGCGAAGTCGCGCGCCTCCACCGCCGCGACCAGCCGGTCCGACACGCTGCGCTGATCGTCGCTCAGATCGACCGTCGCATGGCCTGCATCGGCGCGGGGGTAGGGGCGATCGACATCCACCTGCACCGCCTCCAGCACGCCTTGCCCGACCAGCCCGCGCAGCACGCCGTCGCTGACACCTGCCATTTCCGCCAGTTCGCGGATCGTCGCCTGTTCGTCGCTCAGCACATCCATCGCGCGTTCGCGCTGCGGCGTCATGCGTTCGGGCATCGCGCCGGTCAGCCGGTATTCGGTCATCGTCGCGGGTCCGCGCATGGCGCCGCCCGACGCCAGCACCATCCGCGCGACGGCCGCCAGCGACGCGCAGTAATAATCCGCCGTCCATTCGATCAGCCGCCGCAACTCCGCGCGCAACGGCGGCACGGGCAGCACGTCCAGGATCGGGCGCAATTTCGCCGCGTCCACATCGCTGCCGGGCAAACGGTCCTCCTCCCAAACGATGCCGACGATCTGGCGCGGGCCCAATGGTGCGGCGACGACGCTGCCATATTCCACGCGCATATCGGCGGGCACGCTGTAATCGAGCGGACCCAGCGCGGCGTTGAAGATGATGAGACGGACGCGGTTCATAATGCGCCACCCATATGGACATGGCCCGCACGTGACCACAAGGTGCGCGCGACCTTTGAAGGATGATTGCCATGCTGCCCCAACACAACAACGACCGCCGCGCCTTTCTGCGGGGCCTGTCCGCCACCGGCATCATCGGGCTAAGTCTGGGCGCTGCCGGTTGCGCCAATCTTCCCGGCTTGACGCTGGAGGATGCAGTCCAGCGTCTGCTACTGCGGTCGAGCGAACGGGCCTTTGCCCGCCTGACCGACAATGGCGGATTTTGGGACGAACAGGTCGAGGCCATCGGGCTGGGCACCATTCTGGGCACGCGCGGCAATTTTCTCGCCAACATTCTCACCTCCACGCTGGTGAAGGACCAATTGCAGGACGCATTCATCGACCTGGCGATAGAGGGCAGCGAACGCGCCGCGCCGCTGGTGACGGATGCCGTGCGGGTGATCGGTTTCGCCGCCGCCGAACAGCTGGTGCGCGGTGGTCCGACCGCAGCGACGCAGTTTCTGCGCGGACGCATGGGTGGCGCCTTGATCGAGGCGATGGTGCCCGAATTGGGGCAGGCGATCCGGCTGGCGCGCAATCCGATCGTCAATCGAACCATTTCGCAACTGACCGGTGTCGATCTGGCGGGTGTCACCGGCCGCCTTTCCCGATCCGTCGACGATGCGATCTGGCGCGAGATGGGGCTGGAGGAAGCTGCCATTCGCCGCAATCCGCGCAACACGGACGACCCGCTGCTGATCGGGACGTTCGGGCTGGGAGCGCGGTGAGTACCCCCCTTGTCTAAAAGGCGTAACTCGCCCCGATGGTGGGAATATGCGACAGGCTGTCCTCCGCATCGGGACGCGGGATGCCGAGCGCGAGGTAACCGGCGCTGACATTCAATTTGTCCGACGCGGCATAGCGTATGCCGGCGATGGCCCGCCATTGGCTCACCCGCGTGTCGCCATCGTCCGACTGCGACCGCGCGGTGTAGAAAACCTCGCCGCTGGTCACGAAATCCGTCCGCGCCGCGATCGGCAGGGCCATCTGCGCCCGCTGCCTCAGGCGGATTGCCATTCGGTCGGCACCGTCGAAAAACCGGAATTCGGCCATCGTGCGCAATGTGAGCGGGCCGCTGCCGAAATCGACCGAGGCATAGGGACGCTTTTCCACCGGTCCGAACTCGCCGAGCAGGATCAGGCCGCCCCCTATCGTCGCATCCTTCGTCGCGCGGTGCGACACGCCTGCACGCAGGAACAACTGATCGGTCCGCTCCCCGTCCAGGCTGATACGCGGCTGGGTCTGCAGGGCGAACCGTGTGTCGTCCGCTATGGGATAGCTTACCACCGTATCGATCCATAGCTGCGCATCCTCTTCGGCCAGCGCGGTCGATGCCGGCATGGTCATGAGGAAAGGCAGGGTCAGGGTCTTGATCAATCGCGTCATATCGCCAAAGACGTAGCTTCCGCCAACCTGGCCTGCAAACCGAAAGCCCGCTTCCATGAAATTTTTCGCCGACACCGCCGAGATCGACGATATTCGCGAACTGGCCGCGACCGGGCTGCTGGACGGGGTCACCACCAATCCCAGCCTGATCCACAAATCGGGCCGCGATTTTCTCGAAGTGACGAAGGAAATTTGCGGCATCGTGGACGGGCCGGTGAGCGCGGAAGTCGTCGCGCTGGATCACGATACGATGATGCGTGAAGCGAACTCGCTGCGCAAGATCGCCGACAATGTCTGCATCAAGGTGCCGCTGACCATGGACGGGCTCAAGACCTGCAAGGCGTTGACCGACGACGGGACGATGGTCAACGTGACCCTGTGCTTTTCCGCCAATCAGGCGCTGCTGGCGGCGAAAGCGGGGGCGACGTTCGTGTCGCCTTTCGTCGGGCGGCACGACGATAACGGCTTCAACGGCATGGACCTCATCCGCGATATCCGCACGATCTACGACAATTATCTGTTCGACACGGAGATCCTGGTCGCGTCGGTCCGCCATTCCGGCCATGTGCTGGAAAGCGCGCTGATCGGCGCGGATGTCATGACCGCCCCGCCCAAGGTCATTCACGCGCTGGTCGAACATGTGCTGACTGCGAAGGGGATCGAAGGCTTTCTGGCCGACTGGGATAAAACCGGCCAGTCCATCGTTTGATACGCCTTGGCTGAAGAAACCCCCCTCGATCTGTTCAAACAGGCGCTCACCGGCGCCAGCCGCGCCTTGTCGCGCGAGGCGGAAGTGGAAGTCGCGTGGAGCGCGGATGCCCCGTCATCCGCCGGGTCCAATTTCCGCGTGCCGCTGCCGGGGCGCAACCTGCCGCCCGAACAGGCGCGCGAGGCGCGAGGCTTTGCGGACAGTTTTGCCCTCAAGCTGCGCCATCACAGCATCGCATCGCACGAACGCGCTGCCCCGTCCGAACCGCTGGCGCGTGCCGTGTACGACGCGGTGGAACAGGTCCGGTACGAGGCGCTGGGGGCGAATAATTTCGGCGGCATATCGGACAATCTCGATGCGGCGGTCGAACTGCGCACCGCATCCGACCCGATCGTGCGCGCCAAGGACGAAGGCGAGGTGCCGATCCAGTCCGCCCTGTCGCTGATGCTGCGAGAGGCGCTGACCGGCAAACCCGTGCCCCGGCGTGCCGCCCCCGCGGTCGACATGGTGCGGGCCGGTATCGAGGAACGCATCGGCGGCGATTTTGAATCGCTGGCCCTGTCGCTGGATGATCAGGCAGCGTTCCAGTCGCTTACCATCGATATGTTGCGGCACCTCGAACTGATTCGGGACCACAAGGAACCCGGTGCCGACGATCAGGACGAGGACGGGCAGGACGACACCGAGCAGGACGGCGCAGACGACGATAGCGAAGGCGCCGACCCGCAAGCCGCAGAGATGGCCGGCGAGGCGGCCGAGGGCGAAGACACAGGCGAGGGCGAAACCGAGGAAACTTCCGACGAGGAAATGAGCGACGGCGACCCGTCGGACGAAGGCGAAGAGGGCATGATGCCCGTGCGCCCCAACCGCAGCTGGACCGACATTCCCGACGATTTCGACTATTCCTATTTCACCGACCGCTTCGACGAGGAGGTGGAGGCGCCGGAACTCTGCGATACCGAGGAACTGGACCGGCTGCGCGCCTATCTCGACAGTCAATTGACCGGCTTGCAAAGCATCGTCACCAAACTTGCCAACCGCCTACAGCGGCGGTTGATGGCGCAACAGAACCGCGCGTGGGACTTCGATCAGGAAGAGGGGCTGCTGGATGCTGCGCGCCTCGCCCGCGTGGTGACGCAGCCGGGGCATTCGCTGAGTTACAAGATCGAACGCGAACAGGAATTCAAGGATACGGTGGTTACTCTCCTGATCGACAATTCCGGTTCGATGCGCGGGCGGCCCATCTCCATCGCCGCGATCAGCGCCGATATTCTGGCGCGCACGTTGGAACGCTGCGGCGTGAAGGTGGAGATACTGGGCTTCACCACCCGCGCGTGGAAAGGCGGCCAATCGCGCGAAGCATGGCTGGCCGATGGCAAGCCGCCGCAGCCTGGCCGCCTCAACGATTTGCGGCATATCGTCTACAAGAAAGCCGACGAACCTTGGCGCCGGGCCCGCCGCAATCTCGGTCTGATGATGCGCGAGGGTTTGCTGAAGGAGAACATCGACGGGGAGGCGCTCATCTGGGCGCACCAACGCCTGCTGGGCCGCGCGGAGGACCGCCGTATCCTGATGGTCATATCCGATGGCGCGCCGGTGGACGATTCGACGCTGAGCGTAAACAGCGCCGGCTACCTCGAACAGCACCTGCGCCGTGTCATCGAATGGATCGAGAAAAGCTCGCCCGTCGAACTGGCCGCCATCGGCATCGGGCACGACGTGACCCGATACTACAAACGCGCGGTGACGATCATGGATGTGGAACAGCTGGGCGGCACGATCATCGAGCAACTGGCGGGTCTGTTCGAAACCAAAAGCAAGCCATGAACGTCACCGAAGCCGTCCAATCCCGTCGCTCGGTCCGCGCTTTTTTCGATACGCCGGTTGATCGCAGCGTTCTGCAACGCGTGCTCGAAACCGCACGGCGCTCTCCTTCCGGCGGCAATACGCAGCCTTGGCATGCCGAAATACTGACCGGCGAACCGATGCAGGCGCTGTTCGCTTCGGTTGCGGAGGTATTGCCGCACGGGAAAGACGGGTTCTCGCCCGAATACGACATCTACCCCAAGGACCTGTCCGGCGACTACGAGACGCGGCGGCGTGGGGTGGGAGAAGATATGTATGGTGCGCTCGACATCGCGCGCGACAATAAGATGGGCCGCCGTATGTGGTTCGCCAACAATTTCCGCGCATTCGGCGCGCCGGTTCTGATGCTCGTACATACCAAGAAATATATGGGACCGCCGCAATGGTCCGACATCGGCATGTGGTTGCAGACGATCATGTTGCTGCTGCGCCAGGAAGGGCTGGACAGCTGCGCGCAGGAGGCATGGGCGATGTATTCCAGGCAAATTCGCGCCGCCGTGCCAATCCCGGACGATCACATCTTCTTCTGCGGCATGGCGATCGGGTATCGCGACCCGGATGCGGCGGTGAACAGGTTCGACGTCGCACGTGCGGAGCTCACCGAAACAGTCGACTGGCACGGTTGGCGATAGAAGCCGGGATTGACCCCCTTGCGGCACATCCGCAAAGCGTGACCGCATGACCGACACGCCTCTCAAACTGTTCAACAGCCTCACCCGCAGCCTCGAAACCTTCGAACCCGTCCGCGAAGGTGAGGCGCGCGTCTACAGTTGCGGGCCGACGGTCTATAACTACCAGCATATCGGCAATATGCGGGCCTATGTCTTCGCCGATGTTCTGGGGCGGACACTTCGGTGGAAGGGGTTTGACCTCACTCATGTCGTCAACATCACCGACGTCGGGCATTTGACCGACGATGCCGATGCCGGCGAAGACAAGATGGAGCGGATGGCCGCCACACAGGGAAAATCCGCACGGGAGATCGCGGACTATTACCAACAGGATTTCGAACGCGATCTCGGTCGACTCAATATCAACCCGGTACAGCACCCCAAAGCGACCGATTACGTGTCCGCCATGATCGCATGGGGCGAAAGCATCGCGGATAAGCACTGCTATGAAATCGAAGGTGGTCTGTATTTCGACACCGGAACGGTCGACAATTACGGGCGGTTGGCACGTATTGTCGGCGATGACGCTGGCGAAAGCCGCATCGCGCCGGTGGCGGGCAAGCGCAACGCCGCCGATTTCGCGATCTGGCGCAAGACGCTGCCGGACGAAACGCGGCAAATGGAATGGGACAGCCCATGGGGGAAGGGTGCGCCGGGCTGGCATCTGGAATGCAGCGTGATGGGCGAAAAGCTGCTCGGCTTTCCGTTCGATATTCATACAGGCGGGATCGACCACCGCGAAATTCACCACCCGAACGAGATCGCGCAGAACCAGGCATTCTGCGGTTCGGAGACGTCGGGTGCGAATATCTGGATGCACAACAATTTCCTCGTCGATCGCACGGGGAAGATGTCGAAATCTTCCGGCGAATTTCTGCGGCTGCAGACGTTGATCGACCGCGGCTATCACCCGCTCGCCTATCGGATGATGTGCCTGCAGGCGCATTATCGCAGCGAGCTGGAATTTACCTGGGAGGGACTGCACGCCGCACTGGTGCGGTTGAAGCGGAT
>JBASAR010000075.1:0-5165 GCA_049650705.1 Pontixanthobacter sp.
GAGTTTCGCCTGCTGTGCAGCCGACACTTCCTGACGGACGCGGTGTGAAGCCGCATCTTCGACCAGACCGGGCGTCGCATCCTGCGATTCGAATTCATCACGGTTGCGATACATGACACCGGGGAATGGAAGATCTTCCGGCATTTTCAGTTTCACAGAATCCCGCACGACCAGCCAGCCATTCTTGTGACCGGGTACGGACCCCTTCACGAAAATCAGCCCACGATCCGCATCCGTGCGGACCACTTCGAGGTTTTGTTGCGTACGCTGACGGTCGCCCATATGGCCCGCCATCTTCTTGCCCTTGAACACACGGCCAGGGTCCTGGCGGTTGCCGGTCGAACCATGCGAACGGTGAGAGATCGAAACGCCGTGCGTTGCCCGCAGACCTCCGAAACCCCAGCGCTTCATGGCACCGGCAAATCCCTTACCCTGCGTGTGTCCGGTAATATCGACCTTCTGACCGGCGATGAAATGCTCGGCCGAGATACGGGCACCTACCGGCAGCAGACCGTCTTCCCCATCGAGGCGAAATTCGGCGACGCGCTGCTTTAGTTCGACTTCCGCCTTCGCGAAATGCTCACGCTGAGGCTTGGCGACGTTTTTCTGCTTCGCCACGCCCGAACCGACCTGCAAGGCGAAATAGCCGTCACGTTCATCGGTGCGATGCGAAACGACCTGGCAATTCTCCAAGGACAGAACGGTAACCGGCACATGCCGACCGTCCTCCTGAAAGAGCCGAGTCATTCCGACTTTCTTTGCGATCACGCCAGTGCGCATCGTAGTAACTCCTGTACAGAGGCCTGACGGACCATTCCGAAAGGCATGCCAACCCATTATGTTTAAAGCATCGCCCCGTCCGGGCTGATTGCACATTCACCTTCATGAATGCGCGAGACGGGGGACGCAGGCCCGAACATACGTTCGGCGGTATCCCTATGTGTCTTCGCCCCGGCACATACCGAAGCCGCAGAATTAAGCCAGCTTAATTTCTACGTTTACCCCGGCCGCCAGGTCGAGCTTCATCAGCGCGTCCACGGTCTGGGCGTTGGGCTGCACGATATCGAGCAACCGCTTATACGTACGCACCTCGAACTGCTCCCGCGACTTTTTGTCGATATGCGGACCGCGGTTCACGGTGAATTTCTCGATTCTCGTCGGCATCGGAATGGGGCCGCGAATAAGCGCACCGGTACGGCGGGCCGTATCCGCAATCTCGCCAGTTGCCTGGTCGAGAACGCGATGGTCGAACGCCTTAAGGCGTATGCGAATATTCTGGGCTTCCATGTCCAACTACCAATGAGAAAGAGCAAAACAAAAATCAGCGGTTTGCCCCCTTCCATTATGAGGGAGAGCAAGGCCGCTGATCGAAAATGAATGCGAAGGCGGGACGAATCCCGTTCGCTTGGGTGCGCTATATGGGGATCGGGTATGGCTGGCAACCCCAGCCTGTACAATCGACACGAATTATTCGCCCCGTCCACCTTGGAAGCAAAAAACAAAACGCCCGGCATCCGCTTGGGATACCGGGCGTATGGCGTCAGGTTTAAAAACCTTACTTCTTGATCGTTCCAACGACACCCGAACCCACAGTCCGACCACCTTCGCGGATCGCGAAGCGCAGACCCGGATCCATCGCGATCGGTGCGATCAGCTTCACGTCGATCGTGACGTTGTCGCCGGGCATGACCATCTCGGTGCCTTCGGGAAGAACCACTTCACCGGTTACGTCCGTGGTACGGAAGTAAAACTGTGGGCGGTAGTTCGCGAAGAACGGCGTATGACGGCCACCTTCGTCCTTGGACAGAACGTATACCTCGGCAGAGAATTCCGTGTGCGGGTTGACCGAACCGGGCTTCGCCAGAACCTGGCCACGTTCCACATCTTCACGGGCAACGCCGCGAATAAGTGCGCCGACATTGTCGCCGGCTTCACCGCGATCGAGCAGCTTGCGGAACATCTCGACACCGGTCACGGTCGTCTTCGTGGTATCCTTGATACCGACGATTTCGACTTCGTCGCCGACATTGACGATACCGGTTTCGATACGGCCGGTTACAACGGTACCACGACCCGAGATCGAGAACACGTCCTCGATCGGCATCAGGAAGTCCTTGTCGACCGGACGATCGGGCTGCGGGATGTGCTCGTCGACTGCATCCATCAGCGCCGTGATCGATTCCTTGCCGATATTGTCGTCCCGCGCTTCAAGCGCAGCCAGCGCCGAACCCTTTACCAGAGCAATATTGTCGCCGTCGAAACCGTACTCGCTCAGCAGTTCGCGCACTTCGAGTTCGACCAGTTCGAGAATTTCTTCATCGTCGACCTGATCGACCTTGTTCAGATACACGACCAGGGCAGGTACACCGACCTGACGGGCCAACAGGATGTGCTCCCGTGTTTGCGGCATGGGTCCGTCGGCGGCGTTCACAACCAGGATCGCGCCATCCATCTGCGCAGCACCGGTGATCATGTTCTTCACATAATCGGCGTGTCCCGGGCAATCGACATGCGCATAGTGGCGCGCGCCGGTTTCGTATTCGACATGCGCGGTCGAGATGGTGATGCCACGCTCACGCTCTTCGGGTGCCTTGTCGATGTTTGCGAAATCGACAGCCGCGCCGCCGTGTACTTCCGCCATCACTTTGGTGATCGCAGCCGTCAGCGTCGTCTTGCCATGGTCGACGTGACCGATGGTGCCGATGTTGCAATGCGGCTTGTTCCGCTGGAATTTTTCCTTAGCCATTTTCGTGTAACCTTTAAAAGTCTTCGGACTGATTGTGATGCGGGGTGAGAATTACCCTGCGGGTCTGGGCAGCACCCGCCGTTGCAGGCGCCGCCCCTAAACCTTCGCCTGCGCTTAGGCAAGCTTCTCCTTCACTTCGAGAGCGACGCTCGCCGGAACTTCTTCGTAATGCGAGAATTGCATGGAGTAGTTCGCCCGTCCTTGGCTGAACGAACGCAATTCGTTCACGTAACCGAACATGTTGGCAAGCGGCACCATGGCCTCGACCGCCTGGGCATTGCCCCGCGTATCGGTGCCCTGGATCTGTCCACGTCGGGAGTTGAGATCGCCGATCACATCGCCAAGATAATCTTCAGGCGTGACGACCTCGACCTTCATGACGGGTTCGAGCAGCTTGATGCCACCGCGATCCGCCGCTTCGCGCATGGCGCCACGACCGCAGATTTCGAACGCCACGGTGGACGAATCGACATCATGATATGCGCCATCGGTCACCTGAATGGTGAAATCGATGATCGGGAAGCCGATGAGATATCCGCTTTCCGCCTGTTCGCGCATGCCCTTCTCGAGGCTGGGGATATATTCGCGGGGAATATTGCCGCCCTTGATGCTGTCTTCGAACACGATGCCCTGCCCACGTTCACCGGGAATGAACGTCGCCTTCGCACGCGCGAACTGGCCGGAACCGCCGGACTGTTTCTTGTGCGTGTAATCGACGTCGATCGTCCGACCCAGCGATTCCCGATAGGCCACCTGCGGCGCACCGACATTGGCTTCCACCTTGAATTCGCGCTTCATGCGATCGACCAGAATGTCGAGGTGCAATTCGCCCATGCCCTTGATGATGGTCTGACCGGATTCGTGGTCGGTCGTCACGCGGAAGCTGGGATCCTCGGCCGCCAGTCGATTGAGCGCGACGCCCATCTTTTCCTGATCGGCCTTGGTCTTGGGTTCCACGGACAGTTCGATGACCGGATCGGGGAATTCCATGCGTTCGAGGATGATCGGCTTGGACGCGTCGCACAGCGTATCGCCGGTCGTCGTATCCTTCATACCCGCAATCGCGACGATATCGCCGGCGAACGCTTCCTCGATATCCTCGCGGTTGTTGGAATGCATCAGCAGCATACGGCCGATCTTTTCCTTCTTTTCCTTCACGGAATTCAGCACCATGCCCTTGGACAGCTGGCCCGAATAGATACGCGTGAAGGTGAGCGAACCGACGAAGGGATCGTTCATGATCTTGAACGCCAAGGCACTGAATGGCGCATCGTCGCTTGAGGCGCGCGTTTCTTCCTTGTCGCTGTCGGGCAGCACGCCCTTGATCGCGGGAACGTCGAGCGGCGACGGCATGTAGTCGACCACCGCGTCGAGCAAAGGCTGTACGCCCTTGTTCTTGAACGCCGAACCGCACAGTACCGGCACGAAATCGCGCGCCATCGTGCCCTTGCGGATCATCGCCTTGAGCGTTTTCGCGTCGGGGATGTTGCCTTCCAGATACTGTTCCATCACATCGTCATCCTGCTCGACGACGGTTTCGATCAGCTGCTCGCGATAGTCCGCCGCCTTGTCGACCATGTCGGCCGGCACATCGACGTAGGAGAAATCGGCACCCAGGCCGTCGTTCTCCCACACGATACCGCGATTGTTGACCAGATCGACGACGCCCTTCAGCCCGCCTTCTGTGCCGATGGGAAGATACAGCACCAACGGCTTCGCGCCCAAACGATCGATGATCGACTGCACGCAGTAATAGAAATCCGCGCCGGTGCGATCGAGCTTGTTGATGAAGCACATGCGCGGCACGCCGTATTTGTCGGCCTGACGCCACACGGTTTCCGACTGCGGTTCCACGCCCGCGACACCATCGAACACGGCGACCGCGCCATCGAGTACGCGCAAGGAGCGTTCGACTTCGATGGTGAAGTCCACGTGACCCGGCGTGTCGATGATGTTGATCCGGTGCTTTTCACCCTTGCCGTCTTCATTGGCCCAGAAGGTGGTGGTGGCGGCGGAGGTGATCGTGATGCCACGCTCCTGCTCCTGCTCCATCCAGTCCATCGTCGCCGCGCCATCGTGCACTTCGCCGATCTTGTAGCTCTTGCCGGTGTAATACAGGATGCGTTCGGTCGTCGTCGTCTTGCCGGCGTCGATATGCGCCATGATTCCGATATTGCGATAGCGTTCCAGCGGATAGTCGCGGGCCATGATGGTACCTCAAAGGATGTGGGGCGGGACCGCCCGATGCGTGCCCCTGGACCCCGATATAGTTACGATTGTGACAGGGTTAAGACCGACACGGTCCACCCCGACCCGCCTTACCAGCGGTAGTGGCTGAACGCCCGGTTGGCGTCGGCCATGCGGTGCGTGTCTTCGCGCTTCTTCACCGCATTGCCGCGATTGTTGGACGCATCCATCA
>JBASAR010000076.1:0-5995 GCA_049650705.1 Pontixanthobacter sp.
AGGTACAATTTTGCGATGGGCGGAACAGCGCATTCTTGTGTGTGAAGACCGGTCCTGCCGGCCGCGCGCTTCCCACGTCGCATTTAACCGGATTGGCCGCATGCGGGCGCCATGGCCCCCGAAACGACTCGGCCCGAAAGATATGCAATTCACTGTTGTCGTTCGGACCGGCGATCGTCGAAAAAAGCCAGAAACTTCCGTCTTTCTCGAACATCGTGCCATCGACGAGCGGAAGACCGGCAATGATGCTGACGGGTTCGCCCGCGCGGCTGGCCACATCGCAGGGATAGAACGAAAGGTCGCGCGCCGAGGAATGTTCCGGCATGAACCCTGCCATTCCATCGTAATCGCAGACGAAGGGGTACGACAAATGCCCCTCACTTTCCAACGCGAGTATCGGGTTGCCAAAGCCGTTTTCGATGGAATAGTCGACGCATTCGATACGGCCGCGTCCGATTTTCCAATCCAGCGCTTCGTGAAAAATTTTCAGATCCGCCGTGTCGTCGGCAAGAACCGGAAAAGGATCGGCGCGAAGCCAGCCCTCCTTCTCATCCATCCAACGAACGGATTTCAAGGCATCGTGTTGTTTTGCATGACCCGACAGTCCCGCCACCTCGTATATCGGGGCCTCGATAACACCGATATTCCAGGTTTGCCGGTAAAGGCTGTACAGCGCTTTACGCCGGAGCGCATTGATCGATAGTTTCATTCGATAGCCGATGTCATGCGTGTGTGAATAACCCGTTCGAGCCGTCGATGCCATCGACAGGATGAACCTTCTGTTCGTCCCCATTTCGTGCCGTCGCTGTCGCGCTTTATCATCCCCATGGCGACGGACCCGGGACGGGGATAGTCCGATCGCCCGTGCGCCCGGAAAGAATGTCTGTAACTCACCTCATCGGGGGATGGCCGATGGGGTGAGTGTCACGCCGTTATACGCCGCAAGATCGCCGATCGGCAGTTCTTCGATGGCGCGGTTGCGCCGTCCATCGCGGCCCGGCCCGCCCCATCGTTCGAGATCGGGCCAAAGCGGCCCGAGGCGGCGATCGGCAAGCATTCCGAACGCCAGTTAGGGGGTCACGACAGTGCCGCCGACGGTATCGTCCAATCAATCGGCGGTAAGCAGGACGAGGTCCGATTGCGCCTGCACAAGGCTGATATGCTGCACGCGCCCTTCGATCATCGGTGACAGCGACGGGGCGGTTCGCGCCCCGGGGGGCGGTGCGCCTCCGTCGATATCATCGGCAATTCAAACACAGCCTTGCCACGATGCCACCAGCACACCGATGGCGGTGATCCGCGCAAGACTGCTTCGCATGGCCCGCCCCATGCTAGGGTGTGCGAAGGCTGGGCAGGATCCACGCGGGTTCCTCCAGGCTCCAATTGGGAGCGCCTTTTGCGGCGGTCGCGACCGGTCCGGGTATCGTGAGGTCCGGTACGCCCCAAGGCAGCCGCACCCACGGACTGTTCGGAGCGGATAACAGATCGGGGATGACCCGATCGAACAATTCGGCGGAATCCTGGCCTTTCCAAACCTTTCGGCCCAGCAGGAAGTCCGCACCATATTCCTCCCATGAGCCGAAGGTCGCCTGCACTTCGCGCGCCAGATCGAGCAGATAGGCCCAGGCCGCATCGTCCTGCAGCCACCCGTTACACAGCCCTTCACGTGTCAGCATCACCGCGCGGCCCGCGTCGAACGCCAACAGGGGCGCGGATCGCAGGCCCGGCATGTCCGCCTGCACGGCGTTGAGCAGCCACAGATCCTGGCTCGCGGCCTCTGCGCGGTCTCCGCTTTCGCGGATGATATCGCGCAATTCCTCGCGGCGGGCGGCGACGGCGGGGCGGAACATCATGGTGTAATAGCGCACGCGTTCGACGTGGTCCTGCCGGTGTCCGGCGAACCCCAGCTGGTTAAGCTGCGCGACCAGCGTATCGGTGTCGGTGATACCCCAGTCGCGCGCCAGTATCTTGGGGCCGAACCCCTCGCCCGGCGGCAATGCGTCGACCGGCAACCGTGCGGTGACGTGGAACATCGCACCCAGCGCATAGGCGAAAGCGCGCGCAGGATTGGCGATCGGCGTGTCGCTCAACCGTATCTTGGGGGCTCCGATCACAATTCCACTCCCGAGATATCGTAACGGCGAACGTCCGACCATTCCCCGTCGGCATAACGCAGCTGGACGGTCAGCGTGTTCATCATGGGCGCGACGGGCATAGGATACATGGTATCGAAATCAGCCACTTGGATATTGGGTCCGGTAGGCGGCCGGTCCACCGCCATGCGCATTTCCAAGATACCGCTGCGCCATCGCAGCAGCGGCGTCCACATGACCGTTACCGCACCGGCATTGCGATCGATATCTACCCAATCGGTCGCGGGATCGCGCAGTTGTGCCATGGCGACTTCGGCGCTGGGCGCACCGGGATTGGTCTGGGCCACACCACCGTCCGCATCCCCCCCGCCATTGCCGATGCCATCGCCGAACAGAGTGACGACACCGATGCCCGCCAATGCCAAAGCACCCGCCAGCGCCGCTTTCTTCAGCCATCCGGCTACGCCGCCGCTGTCGACGGGCTGTTCGCGGGCTGTCGTGCTGGCGCGCGGCGGCGGAAGCGGTGCGGCGGCGGGCGCTATATCGACCGAGGGCTCCCCCTCCACCGCCTCGCGTAGCAGGGCGAGCGATCCGCCATCCATACGCGGCAGCAGGAACCGCGCATGAAGGCCGAGTTCGTCGAAACGCTGCCGCACATGCGCACGTTCATCGTCGGACAGACCGCGCCGGCGGAGCATGTCGCGGGTTTCCTGCATCGGGCCCGCCAAGGCCGCAGCGACACGGTCGGGAGGGTCCGCCCGGCCCGCGGCCTTGCATTCCTCCCACCAATCCTCCGCCGCCAGCCGATCGATGGCGACGCCATGCGCCTGTGGGTGTTCCTGCGCGACCGGCCCTTGCATATCGGTCCAGTCGAACCGTTCGACGAGATAACGAAACAGGCGCGGCGATACCGACCGGACAAGAGCGGTGCCGTAGAACAGATGCATCTCCAGCGCCGTCGCCAAGTCGGTCCCCGGGGGTATCGCGGCCAGCCGTTCATCAAGATAGGCGATCCCGCCATCGACATCCCCGGCCAGGCGATGATCGTTGACCCGATTGGCGATCTCCAGCGCCTCCAGTTCGGCGGCGGTCGGCGGGGCGTGTTCGTCTTGCCCGCCCGTATCGTCGGTGCGTTCGGGTATCGTGGTCAGCGCGAGTATTATGCGGTCGTAGGCGGCGCGCAGCCGTTCGAACCCGGCGGGGTCGGTTTCCGGCCCCGTGGTCCTCAAACGCGTGCGATAGGCCGTGCGCACGGCGAGGGGATCTTCGGTCGGCGCGATGCCCAATTCATGCCAGTCGGCGGGATCAAGCCTCGTCATGCGCCATTCCGATCATGCTGCATCCAATTCCCTCAATATCCGTTCCAGCTGCAACGCCTGCGCTTCGATATCGGCATCGTCCTGCCGTTCCAATACTTCGACATAGGCCGCGATTTCCGTTCCGAGCCGATCGCGCACGGGGCCAAGCTGTTCTTCGTAACACCGTTCCGCCCGCGCCAGCAGCAACTTGGCCGCGGCACGATCGCGCGGGTGCAGTTTGAGCGCCGCCAGTTCCGCCAGCCGGGCCTCCGCCTCCGCGCCTTCGGGGGCATAGGCGCTGTGCCGGATGACGATGCGTTCGGATTTGCCGGTCACCTCTTCCAATGCGGAGACTTCCAGAATGCCGTTCACATTATAGGTAAAGCGCACCTGGATCGGTTGGTCGGCAACCCGTTTGGGCGACAGGGCCAGTTCGAAGCTACCCAAAGGAATATTGTCGCGGGTCAGGCGCGCTTCCCCCTGGAAGACTTCGATAAGCACGCGCTTCGTGAAATCCGCCGCCGGGCGCACTTCTTCCATCCGGCTTACCGGAATGGTGGTGTTGCGTTCGATGACGGGCAACATGCGCAGCCGATCGGGCCCGCCCGTTGTGCCGCAGCCATCCCCGACCGCGATGCCCAGCGTGTAGGGCGCGACATCGGTCAGCACCACGTCCGACAGATCGGCGCTGCGGGCCTTCAGTCCGGCCTGCACGCCGGCACCGCGTGCGACCACTTCGTCCGGATCGAAATGCTGCAGCGGCAGTCGCCCGAACATGCGGGCCGCTTCGCGCCGGACGATCGGCATACGCGTCGCACCGCCGGCCAGAACCACATTGGCGAGCGCATCGGGCCGTATCCGGCTGTCCGCCAACGCCCGCGCGACCGGGCGGCGCAGCCGTTCGAGAAGGGGGGCGGCCATTTCCGCGAAAGCATCGGTCGTCAACGCCGCGGATGCTTCGCCCCCGCCCGGCAGGCGCACGGTCATGACCGCCTGCGACGCACCGGTCAGACTTTCGCGCGCGCGCCGTGCCGCCGATTGCAAGCGCGCGGCGTATCCCTGCCCATCCGACCCGGGCATGAGCGGATCGGGCGCGGCGATGCCGGTGTCCGCAACGAACCACGCCGCCACGGCATCGTCGAAATCCTCCCCGCCCAGAAAATTATCGCCGGCGGTGGCGCGCACTTCGACGATGCCGTCCGTCAGTTCCAATACGGATACATCGAATGTCCCGCCGCCCAGATCGAACACCAGGATCGGCCCATCCTGCGCCTTGCCGTCCTGCAACAATCCATATGCCAGCGCCGCCGCCGTCGGTTCGTTCAGCACGCGGTCGACCTTCAACCCGGCCAGTTCGCCCGCACGGCGGGTGGCGCGGCGTTGCGCATCGGAGAAATAGGCGGGCACGGTGATAACCGCTTCGTCGGGCCGTTCGCCGAACGCCGCCGTCGCATCGTGCAATAGGGACCGGATGACGAAGGATGCGAGTTCTTCCGCCCGGAACTGATGCGTGCCCAGCGCGATCTTTCGCGGACTGCCCATGTAGCGTTTGAATGCCGCGGCGGTCATGTCGGGGTGCGACACCGTCCGTTCCCGCGCTGCAGCCCCGACCAGCACTTCGCCATCCGAATCGATGCTGACGACCGACGGGGTCAGGTTCGAACCCAGCGCATTGGCGACCAGCCGCGTTTCGCCATCCCAATGGGCGATCAGCGAATTGGTCGTGCCGAGATCGATGCCGACTATCATAGAATTTTCAACCGCCCTCTCCCTCGGCAAGCATGTGCCAGTCGATGGTTTGCCATGGGCTGATCGGATGGATCAGCAGCGTGCCCACCACCTCGGAAAGGTAACGTTTCTGCCACGCGCTGCTGCCTCCCTTGCCTTCGCTCCTCAAGAACGCGCCGGCATAATCGTCCCAATCGGAACAGGTGTGGGCGACACGGCGGATGGCCTCCTGCCCATAAGCCAGCGCGCGCCCCAGCGGCATCAGGTTAAGCTGGCTCGATGCCAATGCGATATGCGCCAGCCGCGTCAGATCGGCGGTACTGGCGCGTTTTGTCTTGGCGGCATCGTAATGCTTCAGCACATCGGCGCAAACCCATTCGGCGTCGTCACGGTCGACAATGCCGAAATCCCGATCGAGCAAGGCGATGAAGTCGCTGGCCCCCTGGGGCGGGAGCGCGCGTGTCAGCAAATAGACGGCGGATCGCCCCTGCTGCGTCGCGGCGTCGATCTCGTCGAGATAGGTTTCACGATAGGGCGCAGCCAGTGCCGCCGTGGCGCGTTCGGTGGCCGATGCCGACAGCAGCGATCGTTCGCATTCATGGTTACGCAGCATCTGTATCGGATCGGCAAACGCAGCCTCCACCCCCGCCGCGATTTCGGTATTCGGCATGGCGAGAAATTGGCGGTCGCGCCCAATTCCAAAAAACTGCCGGATCGCGGTCAACATGGCGTCGGCGTATCAAACGTATCCCGCGACAGCAATCGGCGCTGCCAATCGGAAGCGGCGTTCACGGGATCGTCCGCCCTCGATTCCTTGACGGATTATGAAACTTGTTGTTGGGCATCGGCCACGCGGGCACATGCGGTCATTCGTTA
>JBASAR010000077.1:0-16878 GCA_049650705.1 Pontixanthobacter sp.
ATCCAGAACGCCGGGTTTCAGGGATACGTAAATCTGGACTTTCATCGATGACAGACCCTTCCGGCGGAACGCGCGTTCGCCACTCGTTCGGTGGTTTGCGCGGGGTTTTGCCGGCCCCGCGCATCACGGTTATGGACGCAGACTTTCGTGGATGATGGCGATACGAAGCTGTTCATCGGGACTCAGATAACGGCGCGCCGCCGCCTGCAACTGGTCGGGCGTTACCGAACGCATGCGGGCATCCGCCGTGCGGTATCGATCCAACCGGTCGGCTTCGGACTGCGCGCTATCCGCGACGTTGATCCAATAGCCGTTCTCCCGCTTGTTCAAGGCCATCCGTTCGAGCACGGGCTTGCGTGCCCGATCCAGAAGATCGACATCGACAAGACTGTCGCGCAGATCGGCGGCGATCGCGTTGATCGCATCGAACACCTCGTCGACTTGCTCTGGTGCGACCACGACCGACGCCTGGAACGTGCCGTAATCGTCGAATACGTCTGACATGTTCGATCCCGCTTGTGGACTGTAGGACGCGCCCAGTTCTTCGCGGATGGTTTCCAGCAGTTTCAGTCCCATGACTTCCGACAACAGGCCGAGCACGCTTTCCTGCTGCGCATCGTCATCATCGGTCGTTGGCCAATAGACCGATACCAGACCCTGATCGGTTTCCCCTGCGTGATAGAGAGTGACGCGGCGCATATCCTGCGCGAATTGCACATCGCGTGCACCGGCAAACGAAGTCATGTCGGTTGCGCGGGCGGGCAACGCCCCGAAACTCTGCGCGACCGCCGCAATAACCGCATCCTCGTCCATATCGCCCACCACCGCGATTTCGATCGGCGCATTCGCCAACAGGGGATCCAGGGTCGATCGCACATCGGCCAACGCGACAGTTTCAAGAACTGCCTGCGTGGGAATGCCGAACCGGACGTCACCATTGGTTACGATGCGCGGAACGTCGCGCTGTGCCACGCTCTGCGGTGTGGAATCGAGTTGCGCGGTAAAAGGCGGGACCAGTCCCGCCCACCGTGTTTGCGCTTCCGGGCGGTAACCGGGATCGGTCAAATAGGCGGTGCTGACCTGCATCTGCAGTGGCAGATCGGCCATCGTCGTAGTGCCGGAAATCTGGAACTGATCGTCGGACGATCCCAACCCCTGCGTTATATCCCGCCCCGCCAATATCTGCTGCAATTCATCGAAACTATGTTCGCCCAAGCCGCCTGACGCGAACATTGAGTTAATGAAAAGGGACATGCCCTCCTTATCGGCAATCGCCAGATCGCCGGCACCGATGCCGATACGAAATCGGACCTTGCCCTGTTCGAAATCGGTTTTTTTAAGGTTGAGCGCAACGTTGTTGGCGAACCGTATCGTGCGGACACCCAAATCGTCGATCGTCGTGTCGCTTACCACCGTACCCGGAGCGCCGAAATCGGTATAGGCGAATGCCTTCGCTTCGGTTTCGACCGGAGCGGCAACGGCGATCTGTTGGGACGCGGAATAGGCGGAAAGAATGACTGCTTCCGAAGTAATCGGCTCCTTGCTCGTCACATGGATCAGCGGCTGCGAACCGCCGAACGCATCGACGAACGCCTTGCTGACCATGTCCGACGTAAGATCGCCCTTTATTTGTTCGAACACCTGCAACTGGGTGCGTGGGGCAATCACGAGACTTTCATCATTCGCGCTGGCTAGAATCTGTTCCGCCAAAGCCGAATTGCGCCGTGTGCCTTCCTGTTCCGCCGCATTGCGGAAAAACAGGCTGAAATTGGCCAGTTGTTCGGCGATCTCCGCGTCGGTGAAACCATATTGCAGGGCGCGGCGCACTTCCTGTTCGCCGATCATCAGGGCTGTTTCCCATTCCCCTTCTTTGGCGGCGATGGTGACCGAAGATTGCTTCGCCACGTCGAAATAATCGGTAAGGCTGGTGCTGCCGCCCAGTATGGGCGAATCCGGCGCGTTCGCGATCTGTGCCAGCCGCCGATTGACGATGGCGCCGCCTAGTGACTCGGCCAGTGCAGTGCGTGTGGCGGCAAGGGTATCGACGTCCTTCACGTAAGGGGCGAACCGGTCGATCGTCACGCTGTAGGTTACATCGGGATCGACGAAGACCTGCGCGGCGGCGGGACGCTTCAAATCGATCGCGCCCTTGTCGACATTCTCCAGCGGGGCGATCGCCGGCTGCCAGTCGGCAAAGCGTTCGCGGATCGCGGCCTCGATCAAATCGGCATCGAAATCACCGACCACCACCAGAGTGGCGTTGTCGGGTCGGTAATAGCGGTGGTATAATCCGCGCAGGTCGGCAGCCGAAGCCGAACCGACGATTTCATTCGTCCCCGGCGCTCGGAACCGCTGCGCGAAGGGGGTTTGAGGGCTGACGAAGTTGAAATAGTCGCGATATTGGCGGATCTGATAATTGTTGCGGGTGCGCGTTTCCGATTGAAGCACGCCGCGTTCGCGATCGATCGCCCCTTCATCGAATACGATCTCCGACGCGGTTTCGCGCATCAGCATCAGGGCCGTGTCGAGGAGGCCGGGGTCCGCCCGCGGAAGATCGAGTTTATACTGGGTTTCCTCGAAACTGGTGGACGCATTCGTATCCGCGCCGAATGCCAACCCTTCGCGTTCGAGGATCTTGATCATTTCGCCTTCGGGCACATTGGTCGTTCCATTGAACGCCATGTGTTCGATGAAATGCGCCAGCCCCAATTCGCTGTCCCGCTCGTCGATCCAGCCGACATCGAACCCCATTCGCACCGACGCTGTCTTTTCCGGTGTCTTGTTGGTAAGAATTGCGAATTTCAAACCATTGTCGAGGATGCCGTATCGAATGGTTTCATCGACGGGGATGTCGTAGATCGGAATGCCCCATGCCGTTCTCTGAGCCGTTGCCGCATCGGTGGCGGCTGCCGCTTCGACCGGCATATCCTGGGCGGCAAGGGGGGCGTGTGTGACTGCAGAACCGGCCGCCAAAGATAGCGCAAACAATGGCAGCGAAAGGATGGTGGATTTGCGTGTCGCATGCATCAGAATAAGCGCCCCTCTAAGGTTCAAGACCGGTTTTCGCGTTATTTAACAATTCACGGCGCGAGGTAAACCGTCCGACGCGCTATTTCTTCGGCTTGGTATCGCGCAATTTCCCGCGATGGGCATTGAGGTCCAGGACTTCGCCCGGGCCGTTATCCGCATTGCCGAGTATGCCGAGCCGCCGTGCGACCTCCTGATAGGCTTCTTCTTCGCCCCCCATATCGCGGCGGAACCGGTCTTTATCCAGTTTTTCGTTGGTCTTCATGTCCCACAACCGGCAGCCATCGGGGCTGATCTCGTCGGCCAGAATGACACGGCTGAAATCGCCATCGTACAGCCGCCCGAATTCGAGTTTGAAATCGACCAGCCGGATATCGACGCCTGCGAACATCCCGCACAGGAAATCGTTGACCCGGATCGCCATGCTCGCGATATCTTGCATCTCTTCCTGGCTGGCCCAGTTGAAGCAAGCGATGTGCTCTTCGCCGATCAGTGGATCGCCCAGCGCATCGTCCTTGTAACAATATTCGATAAGCGTATGGGGCAGCGCCTCCCCTTCCTCCAGACCCAGCCGCTTGCAGATCGATCCCGCTGCTACATTGCGCACGATCACTTCGACCGGAATGATCTCGACCTGCCGGACCAGCTGTTCGCGCATGTTCAGCCGGCGGATGAAATGGGTGGGAATGCCGATATGCGACAACCGGGTGAAGACGAATTCGCTGATCCGGTTGTTGATCACGCCCTTGCCGTTGATCGTACCTTTTTTCTGCGCATTGAAGGCGGTCGCGTCATCCTTGAAATATTGGATGATGGTGCCCGGTTCGGGCCCTTCATACAGGATCTTCGCTTTGCCTTCGTATATCTGGCGGCGACGGGCCATGCGCGTGTTCCTTCGCAATGTTTCGGCGCCCATTGCAGGCGGTGCGGTGCCGCGCTCTACCGTGCCGCTGTAGGCAGCGCAATCGCGATGGGTGCCTTGCCCGGATGGCGCGGGTTCGCCACAAAGGAACGATGAGCATTCGGTTCGAACATGATGGTGCGGTCGGTCGCGTACTGATCGATCGGTCGGCCAGGCGTAACGCGATGACATTGTCCATGTGGCGCGAATTGTCGCGGGTTCTGATCGAGGCGATGCGGCTGCCCGAATTGCGCGTACTGACCCTACAGGCTGCGGACGGTACGACTGCATTTTGCGCGGGCGCCGATTTGCGTGAACTGATCGATCACGCGGATGATGCCGATTGGCTGGCCGACTATCGCGATGCGCTGTTCGAGGCGCAGAGACGGCTCGCGGGTTTCGACTTACCGACCATCGCATTCGTTGCGGGGGATTGTATCGGCGCAGGATGTGCGATGGCGACGGCCTGCGACGTTCGCATTGCGGCCCCGCAGGCACGTTTTGCGATTACGCCGGCGCGGCTGGGACTGATCTATCCGTTCCATGATACCAGGCGGATGGTGCATCTGATCGGTCCGGGTCAGGCACGCCGTTTGCTCTTTACCGGCGAATGGATCGATGTCGCGGAAGCGCGTGCGATCGGCATGATCGAAGCGGTCGCCAGCGGACCGGAACGGATGGAACGCCGCATGGCGGTGAATGCCCCGACGTCGAACCGGGCGATGAAGGCGATGGTCGACCGGGTCATCAATGGGCAGACGCAGGAGGACGCATGGACGAATGCGACCTTCACGAACGCCTTCGCAGGTCCCGACTTTCAGGAAGGTGCCGATGCTTTCCTACGCAAACGCCCGCCCAACTTCAGCGATTCGGGCGGATAAAGGAAAAAGGTGCCCAGAGGCAGATTCGAACTGCCGACACCACGATTTTCAATCGTGTGCTCTACCAACTGAGCTATCCGGGCACAGCGCCGAACGCCGGTGGTCCGGCGACGGGTTGGAAGCGGCGCTATGGCGAAGGGGGGCTGTCTTGGCAAGGGTATTTCGCACTCACCTCAGTCGCGATCCATAGCATCGTCGGATGCGATTTCGTCCGGGGCGGCGGGACGTCCGGGCACAGCGTAATCGTCGTTGAACCAGCGATGCAGGTCGCGGTCGCGGCATCGCTCGGAACAGAAGGGCGCAAACGGCGCGGCACGGGGTTTGCGGCAGATAGGGCAAGGTTTGGGCGTAGTCATATCGGCACCGCCTGGGCAAAAGCGCCCTCCAATGCAAGCGCAGGATCGGTCTCGATGCGGATTGGCCGCCCCGACCGCCGCGCCAGTTCGTCGCGCCATTCGTGTCGCAAGGCGGCTTCGATGGCGGGCGGGACCGTCAGCAGAATTGCGCCGGGTTCCGCGATCGCTTCCGCCTGACGTAGCAGCCGACGAACCAGCACCCCCGTACGATCGTACGCCGCACGGTGGATGAGCGAGGGGCGCTGCAGTCGCGAAACGATCTGGATGAAGCCGAACCCGTTCATCGCGGTGCGTTCATGGCGGTGGTCGCCCAGTGCGTCGGCCAAAGCGGCATCCACACGCCGTCGACCCGCCTTGTCGGCTATGGTCGGGAAATCGATGCCAATGTTGCCGCCCATGTCGAAACGGCGGATCGCACTGCCGACGGCGCCAGCCGCCGATAGGGCGAGAGCGGTCGGATCGCCGGCCCCGTCGACGTCGATGACGATCATGGCCGGTGTCGCGTCGATCAGCAATGCGCCATGCGCGAAGGTGGCAGTCCGGTCGAGGGCATCGGCGACACAATCGCTCCACCCGACATTCGGAAACCGGCGAACGGTGGTTACTGTGCGACCTTCGCCACGCAGCGATTGCGCGAGAGTCGTGACCCGCGGTTCGTCGTCGCACTTACGCCCCAAAGGCAATTTGGTTCGCCCCCGTTCGGCAATCGCGCCCCGTATGATCTCGGCGCGAACGGACGTGCCTTCAGTGAGTGCGACGGGCAGTCGATCGAGCAAAATGACGCGGCCATCGTCCAACCGGGCGGTGGCACGCGGACTGCCGGACCGGCGGTGTACGATGCGTACGCGATACACATCTCCCGCCGTAATCTCACCCGGCCAATGTACGCGGCTTTCGGCGATGCTGTAATCTTCGACCCGGATCGCACGGTGTTCGCCGATCCCTTCTTCGACCAGCCATTCGACCGGGGTCAGATCAGCCAATCGGGAAACCCGCCGATTTCAAAAGAATGCGCGCTTCATACAGCGGCAGACCCATCACCCCCGAATGACTGCCGCGGATGGTGCGGATCAAACCTTCGGCCGCGCCCTGTATCGCGTATCCGCCCGCCTTGCCCCGCCATTCGTCGGTCGCGAGATAGGCCGTGCGTTCCGCATCCGAAAGCCGTTTGAACTGCACGCAGGTCACGCTGATCTTGTGTCGCATGGTTCCGTCCGGATGGCGCAAAACGACGCTGGAAAAAACATCGTGGCGTCGACCGGATAGGATGGAGAGGCAGCGATCTGCTTCATCGCGCGTTTCGGCCTTGGGCAGGATACGGCGACCGGCGGCCACCACCGTATCGCCCGCCAATATGTACGCGCCCTCGACCGCGCAGGCTTCCGCCTTTTCCCGGCCCATGCGCAGAGCGTAGTCGCGCGGGCGTTCGTCGGATCGCGGTGTTTCGTCGATATCCGAAGCGGTGACTGCATCGGGCGCACAGCCTAGGCGGGTCAACAGTGACTTGCGGCGGGGACTGGCCGAGGCAAGCACCAGTTTGCGCGGTGGCTGGGCGTAAGCCGGGGCGGGGTCGATCATGCCCGCGGAAACGGCGCGGCTATTGCGGGCCGGGGCCGCCGCGACCCGGCATGAACCGATAGGTGATCCGCGCTTTCGTCAGATCGTAAGGCGTCAATTCGCACAACACTTCGTCCCCCACGAGAACACGGATGCGGTTCTTGCGCATCTTGCCGGCGGTATGGCCGAGAACTTCATGGCCGTTTTCAAGCTCCACCCGGAACATCGCGTTGGGCAGCAATTCAACCACCTTGCCGCGCATTTCGAGGAGTTCTTCTTTCGCCATACAGTTCGCTGTTCCATGTCGTTGGTCGGATTATGTGCGGCGCGTATAGGTGGACGCGGGATAAAAGGGAAGCCTGCACGGTATAGTCAGCGCACGCTCATATTGCGGCGGCACATGCACGGTTGAAAGTTTGCCCGCATATGTTCCGCGCCACATGTCTACCGACCGAAAGTTTTGCCCGATGACCCGTCCCAGCCTGTATTCCTCCTGTGCGATCCTCGCGTTGGGCATCGCTGCTCTGCCGGGCACGTCCATGGCGCAGGAGGAACCGCCTGCCGCGCGTGAGGGATCCGACGAGCCAGAAACCGACATGACCCAGACGATCATCGTGCGGGGAACCCGGCTGGCGGGGCAAGTGGACACCGATCTGGCCCCGATCCTGGAACTCGACGAGGACCAGATCGCCGCCTACGGGGCCAATTCTATCGAAGATCTGGTGACCGCGCTGGAACCGCAGACCAATTCCAACCGCGGTCGCGGCGGGCGACCGGTCTTCCTTGTCAATGGCGTCCGCATCGGCAGCTTCCGCGAATTCCGGTCCTATCCCCCCGAAGCCATTCAGAAAGTCGAAGTGCTGCCCGAAGAAGTCGCGCAGAAATTCGGCTTTCCGCCCACCCGGCGCGTGGTCAACTTCATCCTGAAAGACGATTATTCCGCAGTCACGCTGGAGGTGGAATATGAACAGCCCGATCGCGGCGGCTATTCCTTCAATGAACAGGAAGCGACGCTGCTGAAGATTACCGGCGGTGGGCGATTGAACGTCAATCTGGAACGGGAGGACACCTCCGCGCTGACCGAAGCGGAACGCAACATACGGCAGACGGAGGACGATGTTACCCGCTTGCCGACCGACCCCGACCCCGCCGCCTTCCGCACGTTGATCGGGGATAGCGTGGCATACGAAGCGTCGGTCAACTACGCCAAGGCCTTCCTCGACAGCGGCAGTTCGGTCAGCATCAACGGCACTTACGAACGCAGCGAAAGCGAAAATCTCTTCGGACTCGACACGGTGGTGCTGACGGACAGCACAGGCAGCGTATTGCGGACCCTGAATGTGCAGGATCCGCTGCGACAACGCAGCGAGAGCGATACGTTTTCCGCGGCGGGAAGCTATAGCCGGCCATTGGGCGGCTACGTCCTTACGCTGACCGCGGATGCATCCTATGCGGATACCACGAACCGGATCGATCAGCGGGCCGATGTGTCGGCGCTGATCGAGGATGCACGCACCGGCCTCATCGACATTCGCGGCGACCTGCCGAATGTCTCACGCGGCGACTTCGCAACCGCGAGCAGCCGGATATACAGTGTCGACAGCAAGGCCACGCTGCAGGGTAGCCCGATCTTTCTGCCCGGGGGTGAACTCCAGACGACCCTCGACCTCGGCTTCACCTATAACGGGATCGAAAGCGAAGACACGCGGGCCGACGGTGTAACCGACCTGTCGCGATCGAACCTGGCCGCCGGGATCAACGTGACCGTCCCCATCACCAGCGAGCGGGAAAACTTCCTGGCGAATGCAGGCACGATCAGCATCAATGCCAGCGCCGGGCTGAACGAGATTTCCGATTTCGGGACGCTGTTCGACTGGAGCCTCGGCCTGCAATGGGAACCGGCGGACGGGCTGGATCTACAAATGACCTACACCCGCACCGAACAGGAACCATCGCTGACGCAGCTAGGCGCGCCGCGGATAACCACGTTCAACGTGCCGACTTTCGACTTCGTCGACAACACAACGCGTCTGGTGGATTTTACGCGCGGCGGCAATCCCGATCTCTTGGCGGAAACGCAATCCGACTGGAGCTTTTCCGCAAACTGGAACCTGCCGTTTCTCGAAAACGCGCGGGCCAATGTGAACTATTCGGTGAACCGGTCGGACAATGTCTCATCCAGTTTCCCGTTTTTGACACCGGAAATAGAAGCGGCGTTCCCGGATCGCATCACGCGGCGGGACGGCGTTCTGACAGCCATCGATCTTCGCCCGGTCGATTTCTTCGAAACCCGCAGCAAACGGGTCAGCTTCGGGTTCAACTACAACGGGCGCATTGGCAAGGCACCGGAACCGGCGGAGCGTGGTGGCGGTCCGCGCGAAGAAGGCGTAGCGGGGGCCGCCGGCAGGCCGGAGAACACCTCCCGCCACGAAAGCGCGGAACAACCGGCCGGTGGACCGTTTGCGGCGCTGCGCGAAAAAGTGTGCGCGGATGATGGAGCCGCGTTCCTCGATCGGCTCGTTGCAGCGGTGGAGAATGGCGAAACCTTCGACGAGCTTCCCGGTTTCGATCCCGAACGGGCACAGCGACTGCTCGACCGGCTGCGCAACGAAGACGGCACCATCGATCCCGAACGGTTGGCACAGTTCCGCACCGGCCTTTGCGAAGGGCAGGGCGGTGCCTCGTCCGGTGAAGGCGGAACCCGGCGTGGGGGCGGGCGCGGGGGCAATCCCGCTGCCAGCTTCTTTGGCGGCGGAGGTGACGACGATCGCGCGAACTTCTTCCTAAGCATGGGACATACGGTGGAACTGGATCGGCAAATCCTGATCGCACCCGGTGGCCCGCGCCTCGACCTGCTGGACGGGGACAGCCTGACCTCAACCGGAACACCGCAGAATACCTCGTTTCTCGAAGGCGGTGTCTTCAAGGGCGGTCTTGGGCTGCGCCTGTCCGGTCGCTATACCGGCAGCGCGCGCATCGACGGGTCGGGCCTGACGGGGGACAGCACCGATCTTTTCATCGGCGATCTTGCGCGGTTCGACATTCGGGTCTTCGCCGATCTTGGCGAGGTGCTGGAAAAGGACGACGGCGCCCTCAAAAACCTGCGCATTTCGGCAAAGGTGGATAATGTGTTCGACGGACGGCGGACCGTGATCGACAGCGATGGAATTACGCCGATCGGTTTCCAGCCCTTCCTGATCGATCCGGTCGGGCGCTTCATCGGCATCGATGTGCGCAAGCTGTTCTGACCGGTCGCCGCACGCTTCCATTCGGGGCATCGCCGACTATGTAAGGCGCGATGGCCAAATCGACCGATCCCAAATCGACAGATTACAGCGCAGATGCGAACCGGAAAGCGGGCGCCCCCTACAACCCGCGCGGGGCGGAACGGTTCAACGAAGAGAGCGCGACCTACACCGTGTCGTCTGCCACGCCCGATCTCGATGCGGGGGTTACGGCGATCCGGGACACGGTCCGCACGCTGAAACCCGTGCCGGGTGTCTACCGTATGCTCGATACGCGCGGCGATGTGCTCTATGTCGGGAAGGCACGGTCGCTGAAGGCGCGGGTTGCGAATTATACGCAGATCAAGGGCATGTCGAACCGGCTGAAACGCATGGTCAGCCAATGCCGCCGGATGGAGATCGTCACCACCAACAGCGAGGCGGAGGCGCTGCTGCTGGAGGCGCAATTCATCAAGCGGTTCCGCCCGCCCTTCAACGTGCTGCTGCGCGACGACAAAAGCTTTCCCTTCATTCTGTTGCGCACCGAACATGATTTTCCTCGCATCATGAAACATCGTGGCGCGCGCCGGTCGAAGGGAAATTATTACGGACCCTTCGCCGGCGCGGGGAAGGTCACGACCACGATTAACGCGCTGCAGAAACTGTTCCTGCTGCGGTCCTGCACTGATAGTTTCTTCAAGAACCGCGACCGGCCCTGTCTGCTGTATCAGATACAGCGATGCTCGGCCCCTTGCGTCGGGCGGATCGACAAGGCGGGTTACGACAGGTTGATGGATCAGGCGAAGGATTTCCTCGGCGGCAAATCCGGCGCGGTGCAGGCCGATTTGGAGCAGCAGATGGCCAAGGCGGCGGAGGAGATGGATTTCGAAACCGCCGCGATCCTGCGCGATCGGCTGCGCGCGGCGACCTTCATTCAGGGCAGCCAGGCAGTCAATGCCAGCGGTGTCGGCGATGCGGACGTGTTCGCGATGGCCGCCAAAGGTGGGCAGATCGCGATCCAGGCCTTCTTCATTCGCGGCGGGCAGAATTGGGGTCACCGCGCATTCTTCCCCAGCCATACGAAGGAGGTGGAGGAAGATCAGGTGCTCGCCACGGTGCTCGCCCAATTTTACGAAGAAGTGCCGCCGCCGCGCACCATCCTGGTCGATCGCGTGCTGCCCGATCAGGACGTGATCGAGGAAGCGTTCTGCGAAAGCGCGGGGCACAAGGTCGATATCTCGATCCCCCAACGCGGCGACCGGCGCAAACTGATGGAACAGGCGCAGCGCAATGCGGTCGAGGCGCTGGACCGGCGGCTGGCGGAAAGCGGGACGAAGGCCAGGACCATGCGCGAACTGACCGAGTTTCTCGAATTGCCGGACATACCGCAACGCATCGAGGTGTACGACAATTCGCATATTCAGGGCACCAAGGCAGTGGGCGGCATGATCGTTGCCGGGCCGGAAGGTTTCGTGAAAAACCAGTATCGCAAATTCAATATCAAGACCGCGCAGACGAACGACGATTTCGGCATGATGCGCGAGGTCATGGATCGCCGGTTCGCGCGCGCGATGAAGGACGATCCCGATCGCGAAACCAGCGGCGAAAAGGCAGTATGGCCCGATCTGGTCCTGATCGACGGGGGCAAGGGGCAAATGTCGTCGGTGCGCGATACGCTGGGGGAAATGGGGATCGAGGACGTACCTCTCATCGCCATCGCGAAGGGGCCGCATCATGGGCGGGAGGGGCGCGAGGTGTTCCATTTTCCCGACGGTCGGGAAAAGACCCTGCCGGTCAATTCGCCGGTGCTGTTTTATCTGCAGACCCTACGCGACGAGGTGCACCGCTACGCCATCGGGGCCCACCGGGCAAAGCGTAGCCGGGCGATCACGGCATCGCCGCTGGACGAGATTACGGGCATCGGCCCTGCGCGCAAACGTGCTCTGCTGCTCCATTTCGGGACGGCGGGAAAAGTGCGCGCGGCATCGCTCGACGATCTGCAAAGGGCCCCCGGCGTCAGCGAAGCGGTGGCGCGGACGATCTACGATTTCTACCACGCCAGCGGATGAGCCAGAAACGACTGGCGGACGGCTTAGGGAATATCCTGCTTCAATCGCCGCGCCTGAAACGCAAAACGCGCAGCTTTGCCGACATCGTTCTGGAACGATGAATTGACGATCCCACCGATGGCCGCCCCGGCGATCGGAACCACCATTCCCAACCGTTTGCGGAAGGACGCCAGCGCCACGGCGCGCGATACGCGTTCGACGACCTGATCGATCACCGGAGTGATTTCCTTGTGATCGGGCGAACGCAATGTGCCGTCATCCGCGATGCTGTCGACCAGTTCGGCAATGCGCAGATCGCGATCGTGATCGCCATCCAGTGCCGACAGCTCGAGAATTTTCAGGCGGAACATTTTTTCATCCGCGCCCTCCCCATCGAAACCGTAGGCGCGTCCGGTATCGCGGATGGTGCGCAGGGCAATCGCGATAGTCGCGGGAATGTCCAGACCCATCGATAGGGCACCGCCGAAACCTGCCGCCGCTCCGGTCGATGCGCTGACCGCCCGCGCCGCGCGCACCACGCGCTTGGCAGCTTTTTGGCTGGCATCCATATCCGCCGGATCATGCGAAAACTCGACCAGTTTGGGATAGCTGGTCGCCTCGTCGATCCCCTTCATTGCGGATTCGACGATCGATTTGGGAACCATCCCCGCGATGGCCTTACCGAAAGGATGGGTCAGCCGTTCGATACCCCGACCCAGTTTCGACGGCTTGCTGTTCCGGAATTCCATCTGTTCGCGGGAAATGTCCATATCGTTCGGCTCCATAGATAACGGTGACTGCCTATCGAACCCGTGCTTCCCGGTTACGTTCCGCCGTCAGCCCTCCCGCTGCCGCCGTTTGCGCAGGACGCCTTCCTGCGCGACACTGGCGATCAGGCGCCCATCGCAAGCGAAAATGCGCCCCCTGTTGAAGCCGCGCCCGCTGCCGCTCCACGGGCTATCGGTGGCGTAGAGTAGCCATTCATCTGCGCGCGCTTCCTCGTGAAACCAGATCGTATGATCCAGGCTGGCACCGGTCAGTTCGCCGCGCATCCAGCTTAAACCGTGGGGCAGGGCGGCGGTGCCGAGCAGAGTATAGTCGCTGGCATAGGCGATGATGGCGCGGTGCATTGCCGGATCGTCCGGCAGGGATGCAGCAGCCCGGAACCACGAATGCGCATAGGGGCGGCGCGCTTCGCTGTTCATCCAGTGCAGCCGGTCGACCGTGCGCATTTCGATAGGGCGCGGGCGCAGCATCAATGCGCGATGCGTGTCCGATATGTCGGTCAGCGTATCGGCGAATTTCCGCCGCATTTCCATATCTGGAACGAGGTTCTCGGGCGGCTCGACATCCGGCATCGGCGCGTCGCAATGCGCCAGCCCCTCTTCGGCCACCTGAAAGCTGACCGTGAGATTGAGGATCGGCGCGTCGTTCTGCATTGCCACCACGCGGCGGTTGGCGAAGCTGCGACCATCGAAATCGCGCGCGATGGCGTAATGGATAGGCGGGCCTTCCTCCCCGCCGCGCAGGAAATAGGCATGAAGCGAATGCGCCGATTTGCCATCCGGAACCGAAAGCTGCGCCGCCTGCAACGCCTGCGCGATCACTTGACCGCCGAACACCCGGCCTACGCCGCCCGGCTGTGCCTGGCCGACAAAGGCATCGTCGCCCAATCGTTCGACGGTCAGCAGGGCACACAGATCGCCGACCAGCGCGCGCGGGGTGGGGGTGTCGTTCATGCCAGCCTCTTGCGGACAGGCCGCGCCCCGGTCAACGGCTCTATCGCACGGCGCGCAATCGGCGGAGCGTGCGGAACGCCGCCGCCTTTGCGCGATTGCTGGCCGGCCAGCGGCCCGGTGGTTTCGGTTCGAGCCCGGCGCGGCGCATCAGCCGGTTGAAGCCGCGCGCATCGGCCTCTGCGAAACTCCATTCACTGCGCCAGGTGATGGATAGCGACAGGGCGCTTTCCGGTCCGTTGCGGACGAAATGGGGTGCCATGACCGGCACGTAAAGCGCCTGTCCTGCGGTCAGCGAAAACGGCGTTCCCCCATCTGCGAACGCATCGCGCCATACGAGTTCGCGCGGGCCGCCCGAATGGTATCCTTCGTGAATGGTATCGGCGGCGAAGCGCGTGTCCCCGGCGGGAAACTGAGTCATCACCTTGCTTCCGACGAGCTGCATCAGGATATTGTGTTCGGGATCGAAATGATAAGGCGTGACCGCATCGGGGGAAGATATGAAAATATAGGCTTGCGGGCGAAGCATCGCGCCAGTCCGGCTTTCGATGGCGGCGCGCAGTTCGGCGAGGAGGTTGTGAAGCAGATGGCGATAGGCGGGCACCTGTTCGACATTCTTCAGCACGGCCCAGCTATTGCTCGTTGCAATGCGGCGGATGGTTTCGCCGATGGGAACGCCCGTAGCATCGGGTTTGCCGGTCACGCCGATCGGCATATCGGCGCGGTTGTATTCGACGCTTCCGGATGAAAGCCGCCCCGCCAGT
This sequence comes from Pontixanthobacter sp., assembly GCA_049650705.1. Classification (GTDB taxonomy): domain Bacteria; phylum Pseudomonadota; class Alphaproteobacteria; order Sphingomonadales; family Sphingomonadaceae; genus Pontixanthobacter. The sequence goes on from JBASAR010000077.1 coordinate 14,495, forward strand.
TCGGCAAGAGCATTCAGCGTGAACAGCGTATCGCGGGCCAGTTCATGTGCGAAGACATGCGGCGTTTCGGGGTAGTGCGACGCGAACGCATCTTTGGCCTGTCGATTGAAACAGGCGGGGGCGGGGTCGCTAGGGAGGGGCAGAAGCGTCATGCGCCGGAGATCCGATCCGCATGGCGTTCCAGCGAAACCATACGTTCGAACAGCGCGCGTCTGACGGGGCCGCCCAATGCGACGTTGATGCCGACCATATTCCGGCGTTCGCGCCAGATGCGATCGATCATGGGGTGGTCCGCCCCCGCACAGCTATCGACCCATTCGATGGCGGGGTCGCCAAGGATATCGAGGTTCTCGCGTTGCAACAGGACACCGGGCGAAAAGGCGGCATAGTCTTCGTCGAACGCGGTTTTATAGGAATAGGCACCCGGCGCGGTCAGGAAATTCACCAGCATTGCGATGGGTTTGGCGTCCAGCGTAAGCGTGAGCCGTTCCAACCGGCCTGCCGTCGCGGCGCCGCGCAATGCCTCATGGAACAGGCGGAACGTGTTCGTGTCGCAGCCGAGCGCACTGCCTTCACGCCCCTTCCAGCCGCGCTTTTCCAGTGCGAGAAATTCGTCCGTCCACTCGCGCAGATCCGCGTCGTCCCGCCGCCGTTGGAACTCGACTGTCCCCAATTGCGTCAACCTGCGATGCTGCCGCCGCAATTCCTTGCGCTTCTTACCACCGAGAGCCGCGTTCCAATAACCGGGTGCGTCGAGGCTGGATTGCAGCAGCGCGCGTGCTTCCCGCCTGACAATCGCGGCCGTTCTGCCCTGATCGTGTACGACCCTTTTCAGCGCGGCGAATAGCGGACCATCGGCGGCCATCCGGCTTATGTGAAAGAAACATCGAACGCGCGATGCACGATCGGCCCATGTGAGCAGCGCCCGCCAGAAAGCGGTTTCGGAGCCGGCGGCAACCAGGGGCGTCCCGCTAAAGGCGTTGTCATGCTGCCAACTGCTCAGATGCGGCATGGGCCGGCCGTAATAGGATCGGGCGAATTCGACCGGCATGACACCGTGCAACACGCCAGCCCGATGAAACGCGACGACAGTCACTTTATCGCCCGGTCGATAGGCGTTCTGGGACGCGCGCACGAACCACGCTTCGCCGAAGGGGTTGGGTTCGGCGGCGCGTGCTGCCAGCGCGGTCCATTGGTCGATGAATGCAGCATGGTCGCGATCGCCGGCGCGGATGACGCGTATGACATCGCCGCCGTCGCCTTGTGCAGCGGCCCGTTTCGCATTCCAATTGTGCAGCGACAGGCTCGCCACCCGGTGCCCCCTACTCCACCGGCAGCGATCGATGCCGTGCGGGGGCGATAGGACACGCGGTTTGCAGAAGGTTTAAGATCGACCGAAAAACCCCGCCGGCGCGCAACCGGCGGGGCTTTCAATGCAAAGACGGCAGCTCAGGCGGCCAGCGCGGCCAGCAGCAGCAGCGCCACGATATTCGTGATCTTGATCATCGGGTTCACCGCCGGACCGGCCGTATCCTTGTACGGATCGCCGACCGTATCGCCGGTAACGGCGGCGTGGTGCGCGACGGAGTTCTTGCCACCATGATTGCCGTCTTCGATATACTTCTTCGCATTGTCCCATGCGCCGCCTCCCGCCGTCATCGACAGGGCGACGAACAACCCGCTGACGATGACGCCCAGCAACAGGGCACCCAGCGCGGCAAACCCATTTTCCTGACCTGCAATCGCGGTGATGACGAAATAGACAACGATCGGCGCGAGAACTGGCAGCAATGACGGTACGATCATTTGCTTGATCGCGGCCTTGGTCACCAGATCGACCGTACGGGCATAATCGGGCCGCGATGTGCCTTCCATGATTCCCTTGTCGCCCGCGAACTGGTCGCGCACGTCCTTCACCACATCGCCCGCTGCGCGGCCCACGGCGGTCATGCCCATCGCGCCGAACAGATAGGGGAGCAGCGCGCCGAGCAGCAGTCCGACGATCACGTACGGGTTCTCCAGGCTGAAATCGACGTCCGCCTGCGGGAAGAACTCCGCAAGGTCGGTGGTATAAGCGGCGAACAGCACCAGCGCAGCCAGACCCGCCGATCCGATGGCATAACCCTTGGTCACCGCCTTCGTCGTATTGCCTACTGCATCCAGCGCGTCGGTTTTTTCCCGTACGCTTTCATCCAGCCCTGCCATTTCCGCGATACCGCCGGCATTGTCGGTGACCGGGCCATAGGCGTCGAGAGCCACGACCATGCCGGCCAGCGCAAGCATCGACGTAGCGGCATAGGCGATGCCCATCAGGCCCGCCAATTGGAAGCTGACGATGATGCCGGTCACGATGGCCAGCGTCGGCAGGGCGGTCGATTCAAGAC
>JBASAR010000078.1:0-2032 GCA_049650705.1 Pontixanthobacter sp.
CTCTTCTGCACTCAAGGTTACAGAGCTATAGTAATGCCCAACAACGCCCAGAATATCACCATTCTTAGCTATTGTCTCAGCGAGTTGAGGCGCGGTCTTTGCGTCCCCAGCGTCGTTTACAATCACCACCTTGAGCGGAACACCATTGATCCCGCCGTTTTCATTAATCTTATTTTGAGCTTGAGCTACGCCGCGCAACATGCCTTGTGCAGCAGGCAAATCGTCGGAGATAGGCACTGCCGCCGCCAGGGTATAGCTACGGCCTGAACCGTTGGCGTCAATCCGAGCGTTGTTTAGATAAATTAACGTTTCGGGAGCGTTTTTGTAGTAACTTAAGGCCTCTTCAAAGTAGCCAACCGCATTTGAATAGTTCTCTGCGGCGATCGCACTTACGCCGCTAGCCTTAGCCGCCCGAAAACCAGCGTTTTCATCTTCAATCTCTTCTTTGGATATCAGCGTTTTCTCACCAAAACTCATCTGCTGCGCTAGTTCACTAGTCACTACGCTAGGCTCCACTGCTACATCAACCTGCCCGCTATCTTCTGTCGAGGCCACGTCCGACTCGCTGAACCAATTTTGACAAGTGAAGAGCGTTGCTAGCACTAGCAGTCCGGCAGCAGCGGAGCCTATAACGCGCCGATTTAAATTAGTCGGAGAGGATTTCTTAAGAACCAGCACAGATTGCGCTTTAGAGGATATCTCTTGCACCAAACTGACGGATTGACGACTTAAGTCGTCTAGCGACTGAGTAATCCAAGCTCGACTAAATATAGCTCCGTAAATTGGGTTATGAATATAAACAATATTTTCCTGATTTCTAACAAGTGAGGCGTTCAACAACATCTGTATCTCAGCGCTGCCGTCAGCGAGAACGTCTTCTGAACCTAGAATGCTGTACAGTTTTAGCAATATCTTACTTTTCTCTGGATCGCTAAGAATTTTATTTTCTAAGGGTTTGAAGTAGTCGGCACCAGCATTGCTTTGCCAGTCTTCTATAATATGTGAACGCACAAATTCTTCTACCTGATGCTTTTCTTCCCCACCAGAAATCCTAAACTCGCGACTGATAATAAGGTTGAGAATTAGCTCTGTTAAGTCAGGTGCGCTATTTGTCAAAGTGCGCACATTGAGGATAACAGCAGTCGGGTTATCAACTATTTTCTGCTGTGAATTCTTGGCTATAAAGCCATCGGAGATACTTCGAAGATTCATAATTATTTCACCAAGCCGTTATTTATATTGCGATTAAAGTTGGTAATACGATAGAGTCAGCATTTGGAAATTAAACATCTAATGAATAGGCTAGAAATCTATCTTCTACATCAGTTGATGCAATGCTGTTACTCTGCATCCACAGCATCGCTGCCTGCAGCTCTTGACTGTTGAGCAGATAGCTATCATTTTGACAGCCGGAGTCAAGCCAGTCGATGAATTTTTGAGCATAGGGACGCGAAGACAAGATGATGCGCTCTACCCAATCTTCGTTAAACACAGATTGATAGATGCAGTTACGAACTCTAATTTCACCAGATCGCTCAACGACCATCCCGATCTCTTCTAAAAAGCGGATGCCCTCACGGATCTCATTGCCCGCTAGGCTAACTTCTTGCTGCTTGAGCACCGTTCTATAGCTAAACAGCGGCCAAAAAGAATTCCGGCTCTCGTTTCTGACTATCAGGGCATAAAGCCCATGAAAGTGTTGAGCTATCTCTGGATTTTCAGAATCTTTAGTGAAGTATCTTTTAACCACGTCCCTTATCTTCTGGCTCTCTTCGCCCTTTAAAACATCAGCGTCACTGGCTGTCAGGAGTTCGCACATCTTTTGAGTCAAAAAGGGCTGGCATTCTGTCCACGACAAAATCTCCTTAAATGCCACGTAGGGGTTTTCTACTTTGTCTCTTAAACGAGCCCAGTTGTTTTTAGCCAGCTCAACAACGGCTCTTTGATCTTCTACGGGAACTGCGCTATCTCTACTCATTTCTGCTACGATGCTGGTTACTAAAAAAATGCGCTCTTGTTCGTCTATGCCGTT
>JBASAR010000079.1:0-11976 GCA_049650705.1 Pontixanthobacter sp.
CTGGGTCGAACAGGCGCGCGAAGACGATCGCGGATTGCGCATCATCGCCCGTATCGACCAGCCGGAGAGCCGCCCGGCGCAGTTGCTGACGGCACGCGCCGCAACCGGTCTCAGCTTCGGCTACCGCGCGCGGCGGTTCCGCGCGTCGCGCGATACGCGCTGGCTGGACGATGTCGATCTGTTCGAAATCAGCCTCGTCGCGCATCCATTGCAGCACGGCGCGCGCGTGCATCTGATCGCCTAACCACCAACCCGTCATCCCCACGAAAGTGGGGACCCAGAGTGACCGTATGCCCCGCCAACACTGGGTGCCCGCGTTGGCAGGAATGACGGATATTTATTTCTCAACCCCAAACCCAATCCCAACCCCCCAGAAAAGGTAATAATCCATGGATATCTCCATTCCCACGAACGCGCCCATCTCCGGGACAACCATCCCCGGCACGCCCGCCGCAGAAACATCGGCGAAACAGACCCCGCTCGAAGCCAGCTTCGATATCGTCACCCGCCAGGACAAGACCGAAGCCGACGTCGCCACGCTGCGCACCGATGTGGACGATGTGAAGGCCCGGTTCGACAAGATCGCCCATGCCGCCACGCGCCCTGCGCTTGCCGGCGGCGCGACCACGTCCGACACCGCCGAGGTGAAGGGCTTTGTCGATGGCTATCTGCGCCATGGCCGCACGCATGAGATCAAGTCGCTCAACACGCAGACCCCGTCCGATGGCGGCTATGCCGTGCCCCGGATGATCGACGCGATGATCGCTCGCGAACTCGTCGACATCAGCCCGATCCGCGCCATCGCGCAGGTCGTGCAAACCGGCAGCGCGGGCTATCGCAAGCTGGTATCGACCGGACGCGTCGCCAGCGGCTGGGTCAGCGAGACGGCGGGCCGTCCTGAAACCGAAACGCCGAACTTCGCCGAAGTCGCGCCGCCGACGGGCGAACTCTACGCCAACCCCGCCGCCAGTCAGGCGATGCTGGACGATGCGGCTTTCGACCTCGAAAGCTGGCTCGCCGCAGAAATCGCGCAGGAGTTCGCCCGTGCGGAAGGGGCGGCCTTCGTCGGCGGCACCGGCAACGATCAGCCCGCCGGTTTCCTGTCGGCCCCGCAATCGGAGAATTTCGACGAGGACCGGGCGTTCGGCACGCTGCAATATGTCGCCAGCGGCAGCGATACGGATCTGGGTTCGGCAGCGGATGTGCGCCTCATCGATCTCATTCACCTGCTCAAGGCCGGTCACCGGCAGGGTGCGACGTTCGTCATGAACAGCCGGACGCTGGGCGAAGTGCGCAAGCTCAAGACCACCGACGGCGCGTTCCTGTGGCAGCCCGGCATGGTGGAAGGGCAGCCCGACCGCCTGCTCGGCTATCCGGTGGTCGAGGCGGAGGATATGCCCGACATGGCGGCGGGCGCGACCCCCATCGCCTTCGGCAATTTCCGCCACGGCTACCTGATCGCGGAACGCACCGCCACGCAGATCCTGCGCGATCCGTTCACCAATAAGCCGTTCGTGCATTTCTACGCCACCAAGCGCGTCGGCGGCCAGGTGCTCGACAGCAACGCGATCAAGCTGCTGAAGATCGAGGGGTGATGGCGTGTTTTGACCCTGCGGGCGCGGAGCATCCGCCCCGCTTGCTCTCCTCGCATAATGGGCTCCCATCAAAGTAATACTTTGATGGGTCCCTAGCTCGGGCGGCCGGTCGGCCTTGCGGACCCTGAGGGGTCCGGATCATTCCAAGCCAGCAATCTGGCGATGTTCCCGGTCCGCGACCAGCGGACCGCAAGGGCGACCGCCCGTCGCCCGTTAGGGCGGTAGCCTGAACGAGCGGATGAGAGCGCCGGCGCTTGAGGCCCCCCAAAAAAAAGGAAATCCAATGCACACGATTATCACCCCCGCCGATCTCGGCGGGGCGGCGCTTCGTGCGTTGAAGGAATGGCTCGCCATATCGACAGCGAATGACGACGCGGCGCTCATTCGCCTGCTCCACGCCGCGGTCGAGATTTGCGGGGCCTATACCGATACAATTCCGCTCGCTGTCACGGCGGAGGAGACGCATGGCGCACGCCGCGACTGGCGGTGTCTTGCGGCAAGGCCGGTCCATGGCATTATCGGTGTGGATGCGCTGGGGACGGATGGTACGCGCGTGCCGCTTCCCGCCGATGCCTACGATCTGGAACTGGAGGGCGATGGGCGCGGCTGTTTCCGTGTGCTCCGGCAACTCGAAGCTAATCGCATCGTGCTGCGCTACATCGCCGGGCTGGCCCCCGATTGGGAAGGGCTGCCCGATGCGCTGCGCCACGGCATCATTCGCCTGGCCGCGCAGCAGTTTCGCGAACGGGATGCCGCCGCACCGCTCACTCCGCCGACCGCCGTCGCGGCGTTGTGGCGGCCCTGGCGCCGGCTGCGCGTCGCATGATCCGCGCGACCACCGCGTTTCGCGCCGACCGGCTTTTGAAAACCGCGCGCCGCCGCATCCTCGCAACCATCGAAAAGCGCCGTCGGCAGGATGGATCGCATTGGCGCGATGCCCGCCTTGTGTGGCCGCAATTCAGGGAGGATCGTTAGATGGAACACCGCCTGCGCGCCGCGCTGCTCGGCTGGCTGCGCGCCGATCCGACGCTTTCATCCCGCATCAACGCCTTTGCGGAGGAAAGCCCTGTTGCGGCGACCGCCCCGTGGCTGGGCATTGCCGCCAGCGCCTCGACCGATTGGAGCACCAAGGACCGTACGGGCCGCGAAATTCGCATCGCGCTGGAATTGCAGACGCGCGGCGACGATCCGGCGGGCGATGCCGACATCGTCGCTGCACTCGAAACGCGGATTGCCGCCCTGCCCCGCACGCAGCCCGATCTCGTGATCGTCACCACCCAGTTCCTGCGCGCGCGGGCCGAACGGCGCGCCCGCAACATGCGCGCCCACCTCTGCGAATACCGCTTCCGCATTCTCGAAAATCAACCGGAGTAACCGAACATGACCGCACAAAAAGGATCCGCCTTCCTTCTCAAGATCGCGGACGGCACGACATACGAAACCGTCGCCGGGCTGCGCACCACGCAGATGCAGATTAATGGCGACGCCGTGGTCGTCACACACAAGCAATCGGGCGGCTGGCGCGATCTGCTGTCCGGTGCGGGCACCCGGTCCGTATCCGTCAGTGCAGCCGGCATATTCCTGGGCAGCGCGGCAGAGGCGGCGATACGCGGGCATGCGCTGGGCGGCACAGTAACCGATTACGAATTGTCGTTCGAAGATGGCGAGCGGCTGCGCGGGCGCTTTCTCGTCCAGCGGCTCGACTATGCGGGCGATTTCAACGGGGAGCGGAACTACACCATGCAGCTGGAAAGCTCCGGCGCGGTGGTCCCCGCCGGAGCGGGGGCATGACCGCCGCCCCCCGCAATGCCGCCCCCCAAACAGCCAACGCCGTACGGGGCGAAGCCAGCATCGTGGTCGATGCCAGCCCCTGCGTCTTGCGCCCGACATTCGCCGGTCTGGTCGCGGCGGAGGAGGAGCTCGGATCGCTGTTCGAACTGGTCGAACGCGCGGCGGACGGCAAGCTGAAGCTCGCCGAAGTCGCGGCATTGTTCTGGCATTGCGCCACGGGCGAAACGGTCAGCCGGGAAGACATGGGCGACGCGGTGCTGGCCATGGGTCTGGCGCGCTGCACCCCGCCGCTGCGGGTCATTCTGCAACAGATCGTTCAGGGCAGCGCTTGAGGCCATGCTGTTCGCCGACGATGCCCGCCGTGCCGCAGGGTTCGCCGCGCAAGCGCTCGGCTGGCGACCCGGCGAGTTCTGGGCCGCGACGCCCGCCGACCTGCGCAATGCGGTCCACACGCCGACAAACGAAGCGGGCGGCATGACCCGCGATGCGCTTCACAGCATGATCGAGAGGGACGACCATGGATGATCTTTCCGAAGAATTGGTGGTGGACGTACGCGCCAGCACCAGCGGGTTCGCCGCCGATATCGCGCAGATGCGCGAGACGGTGGACGGCACGTTGTTGAACGGGTTCGAACGCGCCGGGGCGGTTCTGGAACGCAGCCTGCTGGGCGCGATCCGGGCGGGCAGCCTGGGGTTCGACGATCTCAAATCCGCCGCGTCCCGCGCGCTCGACCAGATTGCGGCGCAGGCGCTGCAACTGGGTCTGAACCAGCTGTTCGGCGGCAGTAAGGGCGGCAGCGATCTCGCCGGTGCCATCGGCGGCATCGCGGGCGCGCTGTTCGGTCTGCCGGGCCGGGCCACGGGCGGCCCCGTATCGCCTGGCCGCGGCCATGTCGTGGGGGAACGCGGCCCCGAACTCTTCGTGCCGACCAGCGCCGGCCGGGTGGAGGCGAACGGTTCGGCCCCGCTCCGCGACACGCGTGTGAACATCACGGTCGCCACGCCGCGCGGGACCAGCGCGCCCGTTGCCCTCCAACGCTCCAGCCGCCAGATCGCGAGCGCGGTGCGAAGAAGTGTTTTTCCGTTTTAATCCCTCAAACGCCGGGCGGCCACATCCGTGGCCTTGGCTTCCTCGCATAAGCTCGGGCGGGCGGTCGCCCTTGCGGACCTCTTCGGGTCCGTAGTCTTCCAAGCCAACTTCACTGACGAAGAACCATCGACATTCACGGCATCGCACAAGTCCGGTCCGCGACCAGCGGGCCGCAAGGGCGACTGCCCGCCGCCCCGTAGGGCGTAGCCAAGCCTGCGGATGCAGGCGCCCGGCGCTTGAGGTAAATTTAGGAGAAAACAACATGCCATTCTGGCTCGCCCGCGAACGATGCGGGCAGGATACTGATCACATCCAACGGTTCGATCCGCGCTTCTGGACGGTCAATTTTCCGCGTCCGATGATGGCATCCGTCGCCGCGACGCGGGACGACGCGATGCGCGTGGATTGCGAATTCCACCATTCGGGGGCGTTGTGCGGGTTGATCTGGGACAGCGAAGACACGCTCGACCATCCGCTGCTCGCCTACGATACGAACCGCGATTATGCGCGCACGACATTGCGTTTCCGGTGGCGGTCGCAGGGGCTGATCCCGCTCGATCAACCGAACGGGCCGACGCTGACGATCGAAGGGCGCGATGCGTCGGGCGCGGCGGCCACGTGGTATGTGCGGCTGTGGAATTATGCGGAGGGCACGCCGGAGGATGCCCGCATCACCTTGCCATTTTCCCAGCTGGAAAGCGGCTACCGCCTGCCCGGCGTGGCGGTGCATGCCCACGATATCGACCGGATGTTCATCTCCTTCGTTCCGCCGGGATATGTGCCGAACGGCGACGTCGCGTTCGATACGGTGCGGCGCGGGCATGCCACGATCGAGAATATCGCCTGCACCGGCCACCGCCCGCTATTGACCATCGGCGACGCGATGGTGCCGCCCCATGGCGAACAGATGGCGACGGCTTACGACGACGCCTATAATCTAACGCCGCAGCGCCTCCTGCGCACCATTCGCGGGTTGGGCTACCGCGGGCGGATCGTTCATTATGTGGGTATGAGCCATTTCTTCGCGCTCGAAAGACACGAAGACCGGCTGCTGGTGACGACCGACGGCGCTTTATGCGAACCGGCAGAGCGATGGCATCGCGCGTTCCTGAACGAATGTGCAGCCCTGGGCTACGATTCGATCCTGTCGCTTTCCTATGAATTGTTTGCCGAAAACTGCCCGGCGGCGTGGCAGCAACTTGCGTATGATGGCGAGCCGGGGCGCACCGGATGGGTGCCGCCATCGGCCCTGTTGTCACCCGCCAATACGCACGCGATGGGCTGGCTGAGGGCGGTGGCCGCGCGTTTCGTGGCGTTGCAGCGGGCGGCGGGGCTGCCGGTGCTGTTCCAGATCGGAGAACCATGGTGGTGGGTCACGCCCGACCATAAACCGTGCCTTTACGATGCCGCCGCGCTGGCTGCGTATTTCGGCATATTGGGGGGCGACCCGCCGGTGATCGTGTCGGTCCGCGAAACCATGGATGCGGACCAGATCGCGCTGCTGGATGCGGCGGGCGCGATGCTGTCCGCCTCCACCGCCGCGCTGACGCAAGCGGTGCGGGATGCGGCGGGGTCGGGTCCGGCGGAGGTTTTGCTGCTCGCCTTCACCCCCTCCATCCTCGATCCGCTGAGCCCCGAATTGAAGCGCGCCAACGTCCCCGTCGGCTGGGCGCATCCCGCCTTCGACCGGCTGCAATTGGAAGATTACGACTGGCTGACCGCCGGGGCCGACGCCAATCGCCGCGCCGCCTATGCCGAATTCGATGCGCGGCTGGGCTATCCCATCGAACGGCAGGACTATCTGTCCGGCTTCGTCCTGCGCGCTCAGGATGCGGATGCCTATTGGCGGCATATCGATGCCGGGCTGGACGAGGCGGCAGCGCGGGGCGTGACCCAGCGTTTCGTATGGGCGCTGCCGCAGATTTCGCGCGATGGTTACACACGCTTGGCTCCCCACAAAGAGGATACCGATATGCAGGCTTTCGACGATGTTTCCTATCCGCTCGCTCTGGCCCGCGACGTCGGCGTCAGCCCTGAGTTCTCGACCAGCGTGGCAGTGACCGCATCGGGGCACGAGCAGCGCAACACGCTCTGGTCCGATGCGCGGCTGCATTACGATGTCGGCCCCGGCGTGCGGGCGGAAAGCGAGCTTGCGGTTTTGATCGCATTCTTTCGCGCCCGGCGGGGCGCAGCGCGCGGGTTCCGCCTGACCGACCCGTTCGATTTCAGCTCCAACGGCATGACCGGCGTGCCGCGCGCATCCGATCAGACCATCGGGACCGGCGACGGGGCGACGGCGACCTTTTCACTCGTCAAACATTACGGCACCGGCGACGATCCACAGATCCGCCGCATCACGCGGCCCCGGGTGGATACGGTCGCGGTCAGCGTGAATGGGGCGACGGTCACGGACTGGCGCTATCTTACCCGCGGGCGGATCGCGCTCGGTGCCCCGCCCCCGCCCGGTGCCGACATACGCGCCGGTTTCCTGTTCGACGTGCCGGTGCGGTTCGCCCAGGATCGTTTGGACGTGACCGGCGTGAACTTCGCAGCGGGTGAAGCCCCGTCCGTTCCGCTGATCGAAGTGCGGGAATCGGAATGACGCGCGCATTCCTGAACACCGAACTGGACAGCGTCGCCACTTTTTGGCGTATCCTTCGCCGCGACGGGGTGTCGCTCGGTTTCACCGGGCATGACCGGGCCCTGTGGTTCGGCGGTATTCTGCATCGCGCCGCCCCGGGCATGGTGCCGAGCGCCATTCGCCTGTCCGACGGTCTTGCCGCCGACAGCGCGGAGGTGCGCGGCGTCCTGTCGCACGCGTCGATCCGGCGCGACGATTTGCGAGCCGGACGTTACGACGATGCATATGTGATCGTCGGCGCGGTCGACTGGACGACGCGGGACCATCGCATCCTCTATCGCGGTGCGTTGGGTTCGATTGCGGAGGAAGGCGCTGCCTTCACCGCCGAATTGCGATCGGCCAAGGCATTGCTCGACCGCGATACCATTCCCCGCACCAGCCCGACCTGCCGTGCGCAATTCTGCGGCCCCGGTTGCAATCTGTCCAGTGCGCGCTTCGACACCGAAGCGATCGTGACCGGCATCGAAGCCGCGCAAAATGCCGTGCGTTTCGGTGGCATTGCGCAGGCGTTATATTCGTATGGCACATTGCGCTGGATCGGGGGTGCCGATGCCGGGCGGGCCGTGGGGATTGCTGAATTGCGCGACGATGCTCTGGTGCTGGATACGGCCTTACCCGTCGATCTGGAGATCGGGGCCCGTGCAAGGCTGCGGCAGGGGTGCGACCATACGATCGCGACCTGCGCCGCGCGGTTCGGCAATGCCGCGAACTTCCAGGGCGAACCGTTCCTGCCGGGCAACGACCGGCTGGCGCGGTACCCGCTGCAACCATGAGGCCGCAGCGCGTGGCGGAAGCCGCGCGGGCTTTGGTCGGCGCGCCGTTCAAACTGTATGGGCGCAGCCATGATACCGGGATCGATTGTGTAGGGGTGGCGCTCCACGCGCTGGCGGCGGTGGGGCTCCCCATACCGAAGCTACCGCCTTACCGCTTGCGCAACCGCGACCCCGCGACGCTGATCGAACGGGTCGCGCCGAACGGATTGCTCCGCGATGCGCCCGGACCGGTCGTTGCGGGCGACATCGTGGTGGTACGACCGGGGCCGGGGCAGGCCCATTGCATGGTCGCGGTGCCGTATGCCGCCTTCGTCCATGCCCATGCGGGGCTTGGCCGGGTGGTGCTGATGCCCGCGCCCGGTCCGTGGCCGATCGCGACCATCTTCCGCATTCATCCCTGAACGACATTTGACGAAAGACACAGGCATCATGGCGACATTGGTATTGGGCGCATTCGGCACGCTGGTCGGCGGCCCCATCGGCGGCGCGATCGGCGCATTGGCCGGGCGGCAGATCGACAGCGCGATCATCGGCAACGGTTCGCGCGAAGGGCCGCGGTTGAAAGAGCTCGCCTTCACCACGTCCAGCTACGGCACCCCTATCGCGCGCCACTTCGGCCGGATGCGGGTGGCGGGCACGATCATCTGGGCGACGGAGCTTGCCGAAACGACTGAAACTGGCGGCGGTGGTAAGGGGCAGCCGAAAACCACCAGCTACAGCTATTCCAGCTCCTTCGCCGTGGCCCTGTGCGCCCGACCGATTGCCGGGGTCGGACGCATCTGGGCCGATGGCAATCTGCTGCGCGGGGCGGCGGGCGATCTGAAAGTCGGCGGTGCGATGCGTATTCATCGCGGGTTCGGCGATCAGGCGCCCGATCCGCTTATCGCGTCCGATCTGGGGGCGGATGCGGCACCGGCCTTCCGCGGTACCGCCTACGTCGTGTTCGAAGATCTGCAGCTGGGTGATTTCGGCAATCGCATCCCCGCGCTGACCTTCGAACTGGTCGCGGACGACCATGCGCCCGGTCTGCCCGACATGCTGGAGGATCTGCCGGTGCCGGTCATGGCGACGCCACGTCTGGACGGCCTTGCCGGCTTTTCCCACGAAGGCGGGCCGATCGCCGACAGTCTGGGGGTGCTCGACACATTATACCCGCTGACCATCGATCCGCGCGGGCCCATGCTGACCCTTCGTGACGGCGATGGCGGCGACCGGGCACCCGCGGTGCTGCCGCCATCCAACCTCGTTACGGATGATGCGGACTTTGGCGTTCAGGACGGCCAGCGCCGGGAACGGCGGGCCTATGGCGATACCGCCTTGCGCGCGATCCGCTATTACGACGTGGCCCGCGATTATCAGCCCGGATTGCAACATGCGTCCGGCCGTGCACCGCAGAACGGGGCCGCGACGCTGCAATTTCCCGGGGCGATGGATGTGGCGCAGGCGGTACGTCTACTGGGCCGGGCCGCGATCCGCGCTCGCCATGCTGCGGACCGATTGCTATGGCGGATGAGTGCGGTGGATGCGGCGTTCATGCCGGGTGCCGACGTTCTGCTGCCTCCAAATATCGACACGCCGGGCTCGGGCACGCAGGGCGGGGGCACGCAGGGCGGCATCTGGCGGGTGGAGGAATGGGAATGGCGCGAAACCGGGGTCGAGTTGACCCTGCGCCGCCTGCCGCCGGGCCCGCTGGCTCTCCCACCGAACGCTGCGCCCCCGGTCGACAGTGGCGGTTGGCTGCCCGCGCCCGACGATATTGCCGGCCCGACCATTTTGACGGCATTCGAACTGCCATGGGACGGGACGGGCTCGACCGGGGAACGGCGCGTCTATGCCGCCGCCGGATCGACCTCGCGCATATGGCGCGGTGCCCCGCTCTATCGCGATACGCCGGGCGGGCTGGTGGCGCTCGCCAGCCTGCCGCGTACCCAGGCGGCGATCGGGCGGCTTGCGGAGCCGCTGCCGGGCGCGATGGCGGTCCTGTTCGATCCGAATGCGACGTTGGAACTCGCGCTGGAAACCGCGCATCCCGGTTTCCGCGACGCATCGCCGAAAGATATCGCCATGGGTGCAAACCGGCTGCTGATCGGACGCGAGATCGTGCAATTCGCTCAGGCCCGCCAGCGTACCGACACCCGTTGGACCTTGCGCGGCCTGTTGCGCGGTCGCGGCGGAACCGAAGCCGCCGCGATTGACGGACACGGGGCGCAAACCCGCTTCACTCTGATCGACGATACGCTCGTTCCGCTCGATACGGCGAACCTCCCCGTCGGCGGCGCAGACACTCTCGCCGCGATCGGTTTCGCCGACGATGCCCCGGTGATCACGACGATCGACAATACCGGACGCACCTTGCGCCCGCTATCGCCGGTGCATGGCCGCGCAACACGAACGGGCGGCACCGTCGCTTTTACCTGGGTCCGGCGGGCACGGGGCGCATGGCTTTGGCTCGACCGGGTCGACGCGCCGCTCAACGAGGAGGTCGAAAGCTACGCCGTCGGTATCGGCGATGCCGATCAAGGCCGCACCCTCTTCGAAACCAACGAACCGCGGATCGATCTGCCTGCGGACGCTCTGAACGCCGGGCCCGTCTGGGTGCGGCAGATCGGGCGATTCGGAACATCCCCGCCGCTCGTCATCGCTCTCCCCTGACATCGCCGCTTTCAAGAAGGACGTTTCTACCATGCCCCAGACCCATAGCCCCTCCGACGCGACACCGCGTTTCGCCCTGCCGTTTCTGTATGCCGGTCAGGCGCAAAAGGAATTCACCGTCAATCAGGCACACGCGTTGACCGACATGCTGCTGCATCCTGCGATCGAAGGTGTCGCCCATACGCCGCCACAGGATGCCATGGATGGCGCCATATGGCTCGTCGGCACCGGGGCAACCGGCGATTGGGAAGATTACGACGACACGCTGGCGGGCCGGCAGGCCGGGGTGTGGGTCCATGCGCAGCCTCAACCGGGAATGCGCGTGTACGACAAGGCGGCGGCCCAAACGCTCGTCTATGCGGATGGATGGTACCGCCCGCTGGCGCCATCGGCCCCGACCGGCGGGGAGGTGATCGATTCGCAGATGCGCGACGCGTTCGCCGAATTGATCGAAACGCTTGCCAATGCTGGTATTTTATCCGGAAATTAGTCGGAACCATGTATTCGCTTTGTCGTTGCGAAGTCGAATGGGCGGGAAATCCATTCATTTTTGCAGCCTCTGTGTGAAAGAGAGGCTTTCTTGCAACAGTTGCCGCGATTGATTGCTTGCCTCGGTCCAGGGGAAAAGTTAGAAAACAGTCACTCGGTGGCTCATTTTGTATAAGTATAAGGGGAATAAACAATGCGCAAACTCGTCATAGGAATGGCGATGGCCTCTACGGCCCTTGCTTCACCTGCCCTCGCTCGCGACGGTCAGTGGTATGTCGAACTTCAAGGCGGTCCGATGATCGCCGAAGATACCGATTTCGACTTCGATCTCGGCGACGATAACGACAGCGACGCCGACGAAGCGTTCAGTGTCGATGCCGACGATTACGGTTATGATTTCGGTGGCCTCGTCGGTTACGACTTCGGTGCCTTCCGCATGGAAGCCGAAGCCGCTTTCCGCGAAGTCGATGTGGTCGGCGTGAATGCCGGTGGACCCAACGTCCGCACCAGCTTCAACCGTCGTCAGTCCGGCAATTTCGATGCGGCAGGTGACATCAACGCACTCAGCTTCATGGTCAACGGTCTGGTCGATTTCGGACCCGACGACGGCCTCCAGGGCTTTGCCGGTGGCGGTGTCGGTGTGGCACGCACCGAATTCCAGGCAACCGTCGATACCCGCGACAGCGGCATTGCCGATGATTCGGACACCGGTTTCGCTTGGCAGATCCTTGCCGGCGTTCGCGCTCCGTTGACCCGCACGATCGATGCCGGTCTGCGTTACCGCATGTTCACTGCCGAAAGCCTCGGCGTGATCGACAATGACGGTATCGGCCTCGACGGCCGTCTGCGCAGCCACTCGCTGCTCGGCACGCTGACCTTCAACTTCGGTGGCGAAGAAGAGCCCGTTTACGTGGCACCTCCGGTTGCGGCACCCGTGCCGGCACC
>JBASAR010000080.1:0-2561 GCA_049650705.1 Pontixanthobacter sp.
AGCCGTTCATTGTCGTCGGCCCGCACGACCACGCTGATCGGCACGTCGGGCGCCAGATGCCGCACGGTCAATACGATCAGGATGGAGGTATCGTCGCGCCCCGCCGACACCAGGATGTTACGCGCCTTGTTGATGCGCACCGCGTTCAGCGTTTCGTCGCGCGTGGCGTCTGCTGCCATGACGTTGCAGCCCAGCTTCTCCGCCTCTGCCAGCCGTTCCTCGGTCGGGTCGATGACCACGATATCGGCGGGATCGGTGCCGCGTTCGATCAGTTCGTTAACCGATTCCGACCCCGACACGCCATAGCCCAGCACCACGATATGGCCGGTGAGCTGTTCCTGAATACGGTTCATGCGAAACTTTTCCCAACTGCGCTTCATGATGAAATTATAGGCCGTGCCGACGAAGATGAAGAACACCGCGAACCGGATGGGGGTTACGATGATCGCCTCGACCATGCGCGCCCGGTCGGTGATCGGCGCAATATCGCCGAAACCGGTGGTGGTGACGGAGATCATGGTGAAATAGACGACATCGGAGAAGCTGACATCGCCATCCAGATTGTCGACCAGCCCGCCGCGATCCCACCAGTGGATCATGATCACGATACCGAGCAGCGCGAGCGCAATGCCCAGCCGAATGCCCAGATCGCCCCATACCGGAATGCGTACTGCGCGGCGAAGCGGCTGGAACGCCGGGCCCCGCACACGCCGACCGCTGCCGGGCGTTCCGATACGGTCCAACTGTTCGCTCATCGCCGGTCGCTCATATGCGGGTCAGGGTTTAGGCAGCTTGGTCAGCGGGTCAATCCGCTTGTTGTTTCGCATGATTTCGAAATGCAGTTCGGTGCGGGTCGCATCGCCGGCGTCGCCCGCGATCCCGATGCGTTCGCCGGTCTTGACGACATCGCCCAGTTGCACGGTCATGCGGGCAAGATGGCCGTAGCGGGTGCGCCAGCCATCGCCGTGATCGATCACCACCAGCCGCCCGAACCGCTTCGGCTCGCTATCGGCAAATACCACGGTTCCCGAAGCTGAGGCGCGCACCATGTCGCCCGGGGCGGCCGCGAGATCCACGCCGTCATGCCCGATACCGTCGGCACGCAGCGAGAAACGATGGAGCATCGGCCCATCATGCGGCCAGCGGAAATAGGGCGTGCGGCGAGGGGCGCGCCGCACCGCCGGCTTGGCTGTCATAACGGCGGGAATAATCAGCCGCTGGCCCGAACGCAGCGTGTAGGGCCGGTCCATACCATTGGCGATGGCGATGTTGGCGAAGGGAACACCATAACGGTTCGCGATGCCCAGCCGCGTATCGCCATCCTTCACCACATGCACGCGCTGGCGCGGTATCTGCAGGGTCTCGCCGATACGCACGGCATAAGGTTCGATCAGACCATTCGCCGCCGCGATCACCGCCGCCGGGACGCCTGCGCGATCGGCGATACCGCCCAGCGTCTCGCCCTCGGTCACGACATGCTCGGTTTCGCTCGCCGGATCGCCCGCCGCGTTGCCGGCTGCCAGCAGGAACGGCGCAGCGAGGGCGATCAGCCAGGGCCTCATGCCTTGTACCGTTGCGCCAGTGCGTCGAGCGATGCGTGATGGGTGAAATCGAGTTGCAACGGTGTGACCGACACGAAACCGTCGTCCATCGCCTCCAGATCGGTGCCATGGTCCAGCGTATGTTCGATCGCGTGCAGGCCGAACCAATAATAGGGCAGGCCGCGGGGATCGCGCCCCTCGACCACGGAGCCGCGCGAATAGTCGTGAAAACCCTGCCGCACCGCGCGCACGCCCCGGATCGCATCGGCGGCCAATGGCGGGAAATTGACATTGACCAGCGTGCGTTCCGGCAGCGGCGTATCGAGTAACGGGGCGAGGGCCTTCGCGCCCCATTGCCGCGCCGCGTCGAAGGGTTCGTGTGTTGCATCGCGGTTCAACACCTGGCTGAAAGCGACGGAGCGGATGCCCGCCAGCGCCCCTTCGATGGCGGCGGACACGGTGCCGGAATAGGTAATGTCGTCGCCCAGATTGGCGCCGCGATTGACGCCGGACAGTATCAGGTCGGGCGGGCTGTCCAACACCGTGCGCAGGGCCAGCATCACGGAATCCGTCGGGGTGCCGGTGACGGAATACCGCCGTTCACCATGCTCGTGCAGCCGCACGGGTGCGTTGAGCGACAGGGAATGACCCGCCCCCGACTGCTCCTCATGCGGGGCGCAAACCCAAACGTCATCGCTGAAATGCGCGGCAATTTCTTCGAGCACGGCCAATCCGGGCGCGAAAATGCCGTCATCGTTGGTGAGGAGTATCTTCATGGCTTGTGCGGCTCCAGGGTTTCGATCCCGCCCATATAGGGTGCGAGCACTTGCGGCACCCGGACGCTGCCATCGGCCTGCTGGTAATTTTCCAGCACCGCCACCAATGTCCGCCCAACCGCGAGGCCCGAACCGTTCAGCGTATGCGGGAATACGGTCGCCTTCTCCCCCTCCGGCTTGAAGCGGGTGTTCATCCGCCGCGCCTGGAAATCGCCGGTGTTGGAGCAGGAGGATATTTCGCGAT
>JBASAR010000081.1:0-7484 GCA_049650705.1 Pontixanthobacter sp.
CCCTGGCTTTCCATCGACGCCATGAAGAACCGCAGCGCGTCCGCACCGTATCGCTCGATGAGGCCAAGCGGATCGACGACATTGCCTTTCGATTTCGACATCTTGGAGCCGTCCGCCGCGCGCACCAGCCCATGCAGATACAGCCGCGGCCACGGATTCTGACCAGTCAGATGGTGCCCCATCATCATCATGCGGGCGTTCCAGAAAAACAATATGTCGAACCCAGATATGAGCAACGAGTTGGGGTAGTGTTTGGCGAGTAGATCGGTCTCGTCCGGCCAACCCAGCGTTGCGAAAGGCCACAAGGCGCTGGAGAACCAAGTGTCCAGCACGTCCTCGTCCCGCTTCAGGTCAGCGCCGCCAGCTTGGTCGCGGGCTTCCTCTTCGTATTCTGCCACGAACACATTGCCATCCGTGTCGAACCACGCCGGTATCCGGTGCCCCCACCATAATTGGCGGCTGATGCACCATGGCTGGATGTTCTCCATCCAGTGAAAGAACGTCTTGCGCCAGCTTTCCGGTACGATTGCGACATCGCCATCCCGAACCGCCGCAATCGGGGCCAGGCTGAGTTTCTCCGCATCGACATACCATTGGTCGGTCAGCCAGGGTTCGATGACCACGCCGCCGCGATCGCCGAACGGGGTGGCGATCGTGCGCGGTTCGGCATCGAGTTCGAGGGGGTCGCCCTTCTTGGTCCTTGTGACATGGGGAACCAGCAGGCCCAGTTCCTTCATTCGCGCCACCACCGCCTCGCGCGCATCGAAACGGTCCATGCTCAGGAAAGCGTCCGGAATGCCGCCGCACTGCACCACCCGCGCTTCCGCATCGAGCATGTTGAGCATGTCGGCGGGTGCGAAACCTGCGCGCTTCCCGACTTCGAAATCGTTGAAGTCATGACCCGGTGTGATCTTGACCGCGCCACTGCCCAGTTCGGGGTCGGCATGTTCGTCCGCCACGATTGCCACCCGCCGCCCGGTGATCGGCAACACGACATGGCGCCCGACCACATCGGCATAGCGTTCGTCGGTCGGATGCACTGCCACCGCCATATCGGCCAGCATGGTTTCGGGGCGGGTCGTTGCAACCTCGATATATGTCCGGCCGTCGGGCAAGGTCACGCCGTCTTCCAGCGGATAGCGGAAGGTCCAGAACTGCCCCTTCACATCGCGGGTTTCGACTTCCAGATCGGAAATCGCGGTTTTCAGCTTGGGGTCCCAATTCACCAGCCGCTTGTCGCGATAGATGAGGCCGTCCTTATAAAGCTGAACGAAGGTCCGCGTTACGGCTTTTGAAAAATGCGGATCCATGGTGAACTGTTCGCGCGACCAGTCCATCGAACAGCCCAGCCGGCGCAGCTGCCGCGTGATCGTGCCGCCACTCTCCTGCTTCCAGTCCCAAACCTTGGCGATAAAATCTTCGCGCGAATGGTTCGTCCGTTTGTCGCCCGCCGCCTCCAGCTGGCGTTCGACCACCATCTGCGTCGCGATGCCCGCGTGATCGGTACCCACCACCCATAATGCGTCCTTGCCCCGCAGCCGCTCGTATCGCACGACGATATCCTGCAGCGTATTGTCGAGCGCATGGCCGATATGCAGCGATCCCGTGACGTTGGGCGGCGGGTTGACGATGGTGAAAGGTTCCGCGTTCGGGCGTTCCGGGCGGAACAGGCCGTTCTCCTCCCAATGCGCATACCAGCGTTGTTCGATGGCCGCGGGATCGAAGGTGGTGGGTAGGGCGCTGGTCATGAAACGGGTCTGCCGATCGGGGGTAGATAGGGTGTCGCCCCTCTGCCAGCGGCGGCGGCGGGACGCAATCCTTGCGCTTTCGGCTTCGCAGGCCTGCAAAAGCTTTGCACCCTTGTGGTGAGCGGCGTTTGCCGACATAGGCGATGGCACATGCACGATCAGCCGACATTCACGATCGACGACGATGGCAAAGGCGGGCAAACGCTGGCGCTATCCGGCCCGTTTCTGGTGTCCACGATGGGGCCGCTGGACCGCGAACTGCGCGGCATCACCGGGCCGTTTTCGCGCGTCGATCTGGGCGGGGTAACCGCCATCGACACGGTCGGCGCATGGGAAGCCAGCCGGCTGGCCCATGATCACGATGCCGAGATCGTTCACGCCGATGCCCGTGCGCAGCGCCTGCTGGACGCCGTGCGCGAGGTGGAGGACAACGCGGAAGAGCCCGAAGAACGCGGGCCCGAACCGTTCTATTTGCGGATACCGCGGGCATTGGGCGAGACGATCACCGATGCGCTGGGCGGTATGGCCCGCGTCATCGGATTTCTCGGCCAGATCCTGCTCGCCTTCGGTACGGTCATCCGCCATCCCAAACGGTTTCGGGGCAGGGCGCTGATCCGCCAGATGGAACTGGTCGGGGTGAAGGCACTTCCGATCGTCGGTTTGATGAGCTTCCTGATCGGCATCGTCATCGCGCAGCAGGGGGCCGTGCAATTGAGCCAGTTCGGCGCGGAAACGCTGACCGTCAATCTGGTCGGCCGTATAACCTTACGCGAATTGGGCGTGTTGATGACGGCGATCATGGTGGCGGGCCGGTCCGGTTCCGCCTTCGCGGCGCAGATCGGCACCATGAAGCTGACCGAAGAAGTCGATGCGATGCGCACGATCGGCATTTCGCCTTTGGAGGCGCTGGTATTGCCGCGCATTCTGGCCGCTTTCCTGATGATGCCTCTGCTCGGCTTCTATGCCTGCGCCGTCGCGATCGTGGGCGGGGCGGTGGTGGCCGATGTGGGGCTGGGCATACCGTTCCTCAGTTTCCTCGCGCGTGTGCGGGAAGTGGTGCCGACCTACGATCTGTGGGTCGGCCTGATCAAGGCGCCGGTATTCGGCCTGATCATCGCGCTGGCCGGCTGCTATCACGGGATGCAGGTCGAAGGGGACAGCGAACAGGTCGGCAAACGCACGACGCAGGCGGTGGTTTCGGCGATCTTCGCGGTCATCGTTCTGGACGCGTTCTTCGCGGTGTTCTTTACCGAAACCGGGTGGGCGTGATGGCTGGCGAAACGACCATTCCGGTCGAACATCGTATCGAAGGTCACGATGCGCCGAATGGCCACGCGAAGGACGATCGCCCGCCGCCGATCCGGGTGCAGGGTCTGCTCAACCGGTTCGGTTCGCAGGCGGTGCATCAGGATCTCGATCTGGAGGTTGCGCGCGGAGAAATACTGGGCGTGGTCGGTGGATCGGGGACCGGCAAATCGGTGCTGATGCGTTCGATCATCGGGTTACAGCGCCCGAACGAAGGGCAGATCGAGGTGTTCGGCCAGTCGATCACCGATGCCGAACCCGATGAACAGATCGGCGTGCGCGACCGATGGGGCGTGTTGTTTCAGGGCGGGGCGCTGTTTTCCACGCTGACCGTGGGCGAGAACGTCCAGGTGCCGCTCAAGCAATTCTATCCCGAATATAGCGCCAAGATGATGCGGGAAATCGCTGAATATAAGGTCATGCTGTCCGGCCTGCCCCGCGCGGCCGCGGACAAATATCCTGCCGAACTGTCCGGCGGCATGAAGAAACGGGCCGGCCTGGCCCGGGCGTTGGCGCTCGATCCCGAATTGTTGTTCCTCGACGAACCGACCGCGGGCCTCGATCCGATCGGCGCGGCCAAATTCGATCAGCTGACGCGCGAATTGAAAGAAACGCTGGGCCTCACCGTGTTCCTGATCACGCACGATCTGGATACGCTGTACGAAATCTGCGACCGAGTGGCAGTGCTGGCCGATAAAAAGGTCGTCGCCGTCGATACGATCGAAAACCTGCTGAAGCTCGACCATCCGTGGATCCAGGATTATTTCACCGGCCCCCGCGGCCGCGCCGCGCAGAGCGCACAGGAACGCGAGGAGCGAAAGGCGATCTCCAGCAAATCGCGCGGCATCACCAAACCCAAGATGGACAAGCGGCGCGTCAGGCGCACATAAGGACACGATATGGAAACCCGGGCAAATCATCTTTG
Organism: Pontixanthobacter sp.; assembly: GCA_049650705.1. Taxonomy (GTDB): domain Bacteria; phylum Pseudomonadota; class Alphaproteobacteria; order Sphingomonadales; family Sphingomonadaceae; genus Pontixanthobacter. The sequence continues at coordinate 3,979 of JBASAR010000081.1, forward strand.
GGTCGGCATCGTCACGCTGGCGCTGCTGACGGCGCTGGCGGCGGGGATCATCTGGCTGGCGCAGCTGGGCAAGGGCGAACAGAAGGAATACGACATCTTTTTCAAGGATGCCGTCTCCGGTCTCGCCACCGGATCGCAGGTGTCTTTCGCCGGGGTGCCGGTGGGGCAGGTCGCGCTCATCACCCTGTCCGAACAGGACCCGGAATTCGTACGCGTGCGCATCGCCGTGAAAGACGATGTCGCCATTCTGGTAGGCACCACCGCTACGATCCAGGGATCGTTCACCGGCGTGTCCACCATCCTGCTGGACGGCGCGCGACAGGGTGCGCCCCCGATTACCTGCGAAACGACCGCCTGCCCGCAGGGCGCGCCGGTCATTCCGCCCAAGGCCGGCGGCATCGGCGCATTGCTCAACAGCGCGCCGGTCTTGCTCGAACGGTTGGCGACGTTGACCGAACGGCTTACGCTGTTGTTGTCGGATGAGAACCAGGGGTCGATCTCGGGCATTCTCGCCAACACCGATCGCATCACCAACCAGATCGCCAACAATGCGCCCGAAGTGGAGCGGACTTTGGTGGCGTTGCAGGGCACGCTGAACGAAGCGGCGGCATCGTTGAACGCATTCGAAGCCGTCACCCGGTCGACCGACAGTCTGCTCAATCAGGAAGGGCAGGCGCTGGCGCAGCAGCTGAAGGGCACGTTGGGCGCGGCGTCCAATGCGGCCAACGCGCTATCGACCACGCTGGAAGAAGCGCGCCCGGCCACCCGGCAACTGACCGAAAGCACGCTGCCCGCCGCCGAGGCGACGCTGCGCGATCTCAAGGCCACCAGCCAGGCGTTGCGCAACGTTACCGAACGGCTCGAAAACGAAGGCGCGACGTCGTTGCTAGGGTCGCAGCCGCTTCCCGATTACGAACCCAAGAAGCAATAAGATGCGCGAAGGATCACCGATGATACGCCCTTTTAAATCCGGTTTCGCCGTTCTCGCCATATTTGCGCTGGCCGGATGCATCAGCTTCGGGCCGGAAGCGCCCGAAAGCCTGCTGACCCTGACCGCTACCGATAGCGCGCCGGTCGGGTTCGCCAATACCGGCAATGCCGCTACCGCCATCGCGATCATGGAACCCGACGCCCCGCAAAGCATCAACGTGACCCGCGTGCCGGTGCAGATCGACGCGACCGAGATCGCCTATATCGAAGGGGCAACCTGGGTCGAAAAACCCGCCCGCCTGTTCCAGCGCTTGCTGGCCGAAACGATCCGCGCGCGCGGCACCCGGATGGTGGTGGATAGCGATGAGGATGCGCTCGTGCCGGAAACCCGGTTGCGCGGCACGTTGCGCGAATTCGGCTTCGATGCGCGCACGGGTTCGGTCGTGGTCCGCTACGACGCGGTCCGCAGCAGCGGCGGCGGAACGGTGCAGACGCGGCGTTTCGAAAGCGTGCAGCCGGGCGTCGTGCCCCTGGCGGCTCCGGTAGGCGCGGCGTTGAATGCCGGGGCGAACGACGTGGCGGCACAAGTCGCCGCCTGGGTCGGGTGACAGTCTAAGGTTCGAGCAGGCGCAGAAACGCTGCTGCGTCGTTGAAGTCGCGATGCCGGATATCGCGCACCGCCGCCGCATCGGCATCCACGCCCCATTGTTCGATCTGCCAGTCTTCTTCCAGATTGGTCGCCGCCCATAATGCATCATCGTCGGCATCCGGATCAAGCGCGCTAAGTCCGACAGTCAGCGAACTGGCCAAGGATGTAAGCGTAAACAGCCCGGCGAGCCGAAAGGAATCGAGCCGGGCAAGCCGCTGCCCGATGCGATCGAGGGTGCGCGGCGGTTGCGGGCGATGCATGACGCCGCTGATGCGTGTCTGCCGCACGTCTTCGCGCAATTCGAACGCGGTAAGAATGGGCTCCCACATCGCCTCCTGCCGCGCGAACAGCGCTTCATCGGGATCGGCACGATAGCAAAGCGTATCGGTTTCCAGAAACGCCAGCAGCTTATCGATCTGGCCCGCACGATCCGTTTGCACGATGTCGATGGCGTAATCGGCATGGTCGCGCATACGAAATTTCCGTAGATCGATCGCCTCACTTTGATCGCGCCATTCCGCGGCCAGTGCTTCGGCAAGGGATGATGTCGGCACGGATTGACGGGCACCCAGCGGCGTTCGCACGGCCTTGCCATCTAGCAGGACCGTATGGGAACCGCCGGCATCATCCACGGTGACGGACGTATAAAACCTCTTCATCAGCGGGGGCTGCGCCATTTTCGAACGAGCCATTGCGGTACGACCAGTACCGCGATCGCGCCGACCACCATCAGAACATAGCCCAGTTCGGGTGACCCGCCGGTCATGCCGCGCACGGTCGCAACACCGATGATGAGCAACACCGCGCCGATCAGTCGCGTGAAAGCGATGATGAAATAGCGTCGGCGCGCAGGATCGTCGGCCCGGCGTCTTTCGGTCATCGGACGATTGCCGATAATGCGTCCGACAGTTCATGCGCCGTCGAACAGACCTGCCGCGCGCCTTCCGCCATTAGCTCTGCCGAAGCGTGGTAACCCCAGTCGACGCCCAGCGCAGCCACGTCGGCAGCGCGGGCCATGATCATATCGAATGTCGTATCGCCGATCATGACGGTGCGGTCGGGTGCGACGCCCGCTTCCCCCATCGCCGCGTGCAGCATTGCGGGGTCGGGCTTGGACGGATGGCGGTCGGCGGTCTGCAAAGAGACGAAATGGTCGGAGAGGCCATGCGTCGCGAGACACGATACCAGGCCGCGATCCGATTTCCCCGTCGCTACCGCCAGCCGCCAGCCATCGGCGCGTAAGGTATCCAGCAAGGCGGCGATTCCATCGTATAGCGGTTCCTGCAAGCGGCCCTCGGTTCGGCTCAGGCGGAAGTGGTCCTTATACCCTTGCACCGTTTTCGTTACCTGATGATGCCGAGCCTCCGGGGCAAGGATCGCGACAGCCTGCGGCAGACTCAAGCCTACGATGCGGCGGATATCGTGACGATCGGGTGGCGGAAGATCGGCGGCGGCAAATCCCGCCTCCATCGCTTCGCAAATGCTGACCTGACCGTCGACCAGCGTCCCGTCGCAATCGAACACGGCAAGGCGCGGCGTCATGGACACCGCGATGGAAAGAGCGCCGTGCGCGCATATGAAAGGGCGCGGTCGTAATGCAGGATGGATGTCGTGCTGCGCATCGGTGGCCCTATCGCTTCGGTCCGCGCGGTTTTTTGCCGGTCGACCCCTTTGCGAATTTCGCGTTGGACTTTTTGCCGAGTTTGCGTTTGCCGCCTGCCTGTCCCGCGCGGTCGCGGCGTTCGGTGCGCGCATCTTTGCGGATCTGTTTGGAATGCTGCCGCGCGACCTTTTTCTTCATATCCTTGGGCATCGGGCCGCGATCGGCCTCTGGCGCGGCGTCGCTGTCGTTCTCGTCGAAACCCAATTGCACCATGCTGGCGGCGAAATGTTCGGGCAGGGGGGCGGTGGCATCCAGCGGCACGCC
>JBASAR010000082.1:0-14497 GCA_049650705.1 Pontixanthobacter sp.
ATCCGCATCACCCATCTGCCGACCGACACCGTGGTCACCTGCCAGGACGGGCGCAGCCAGCACAAGAACAAGGAAAAGGCGCTGCAGGTCCTGCGCGCACGCCTGTACGAACGGGAGCGCGAGGCCAGCCAAGGCGAAGAGGCGGAGGCGCGCCGTGCCATGGTCGGCAGTGGCGACCGTTCCGAACGCATCCGCACCTATAATTTTCCGCAGGGGCGCGTGACCGATCACCGCATCGGCCTGACCCTGCACAAATTGCCCGAAGTGCTGGAGGGCACGGGGCTGGCCGAACTGGTCGATGCGCTGATTGCGGAGGACGAGGCCGGGCGGCTGGCGGCGCTCAATACGTGACGACGGTGGCGCAGGCGCTGCGCGATGCGGCGGCACGGCTTGCCGATGTTTCGGATACCGCGCGGCTGGATGCCGAACTGATGATGGAGGGCGCGCTGGCGATGCCCCGATCGGCCATGCTGCTGCGCGCGCGAGACCTTGCTGCACCCACGGCATTCACCCCGATGCTCGCGCGGCGTCTGGGCGGCGAACCCGTCGCCTATATCATGGGACGGCAGGATTTTTACGGGCGCAGTTTTATCGTGAACCCCCACGTCCTGATCCCGCGCGCCGATAGCGAGACGATCGTGGAGGCCGCGCTGCCCCTGTGCGATGCCGATACCCGCATCCTCGATTGTGGTACGGGATCGGGCGCGCTGCTGTTGACGGTGGTGGCGGAACGTCGCGGCAGTCACGGCATCGGCGTGGACGCGTGTCCCGATGCGATAGGCGTCGCGCAAGCCAACGCCCGCGCACTGAACCTCGATCACCGTGTGCGGATGTTGGAGCGCGACTGGATGCTTGCCGACTGGTGCGACGGGCTGGGTACCTTCAACCTCGTTCTGGCCAATCCGCCCTATGTAAAAGACGCCGCCACGCTCGGCCCCGGTGTGCGCGAATACGAGCCGGCCCGGGCCCTGTTTGCGGGGCGGGATGGCTTGGCGGATTATCGCGCGCTGTTGCCGCACATGGATGCGCTGTTGGCCCCCGGCGGCGCGGCGATCATCGAAATCGGGCATGATCAGGCAGCGGCGGTCGAGGCATTGGCGGCGCAGGCCGGTTTCACCGCACGGCTGCTGCGCGATCTGGCCGATCGGGCTCGCGGATTGGTGCTTCGCCGCAGAATGTGAAGCGGGACCCTTCAATACGGCGTGATGAATTTGGGGGCTTGGCAAAGCGGGAAACTGCCAGTAACCCCGAAAACGGATCGGCAGGTTTCGGCATTGTGCCCGCGGGTCGGTCCAGCTCCTCCAGATGTGGATTGCCCGGCGCCAGCGCGCCGTATGTGGCAGGAAATCCGAAACACGCAAATGGCAGGATCGCTGATTTTTGGGCCGGATCGGCAGAAATGCCGCCAGTGGTCGTCAATGGGAAGAGAATTCCTTGAATAACAATCGCAACAACAACAACCGTCGCGGGCGCGGCCGGAACAACAACAATCGCAACCAGGGTGGCGGCAATCAGGCCAACCGGGTCGACAGCCGGGCGCGCGGCAATGCGCCGCAGATGCTGGATAAATACAAGAAACTGGCGCAGGACGCGAACCATCACGACGACCGGGTGCAGGCGGAGTATTACCTGCAATTCGCCGATCATTATTTCCGCGTCATCAACGACAACAAGCTGCGCGCCGACGAAGCGCGCGCGAAACGTCAGGACGGGCAGCAGGACAGCCGCGGCGACGGCCGTTCCGACGATAACGATCAGAACGACGACGATGCGCGGAACAGCAATGACGGGCGCCGGGGTGGCAACCGCCGCCCGCAGAACCAGGGCGATGATCGCGGCAATTATCGCGGGGACGATCGCGATGACGATTCCGGCCAAACGGACAATGATGCACGGCCCAACGGTCGCGGTCGGCCACGCAAGGCTCGGAACGACGATGATGACCGGGACGACTCTGGCCGAAGCGACGGGGGCCGAAGCGACGGGAGCCGGAGCGATCGGAGCCGGAGCGATGGGGGTCGGGGCGACAATCGCGACCATGACGACGATTCGTCCGACGATCCACCCAAGCGCAAACCGCGCGCCACGTCGCCGCGCAAACCCCGGGTGAAACGCGATGACACCGGTGACGCCGGCGAGATCGATATGGCGGTCCTCCCGCCCGCGATCGGCGGCGATACGGACAATGCGCCCAAGCCCAAGCGCACGCCGCGCCCCCGTGCCTCCACCCGCAAGGCGCCGAGCGATGCAGGGGCCGACGATGGCACCAAGGATAATCCGGTCGAAGCGGCCGGCTGACGATCATGCCCGCCATTGCCGATGATATCGGAAATGGGCCCTCTGTTCCGCGTCGGATCGCCGATCCCGTCGATCATCCGATATTGGCAGCGATCGAGCGGTGGCCACGTATTTCGGCGCTGATATTCGGCGCGGCGGCGGCGCTGGGTTTTACGCCGTTCCACCTCCTTCCGCTAACGCTGGTCGCGATGGCCGGCTTAGGCTGGCTGATCTTCCGTGCCAGGACATGGAAAAACGCCGGTAAGCTGGGCTGGCTGTTCGGTGTGGCGCATTTCACGGTCGCGAACTGGTGGATCGCCACGGCGTTCACGTTTCAAGACGCCATGCCCCATGCGCTGGGCTATCTCGCGGTGCCGCTCTTGTCCGTCTACCTCGCGGTCTATCCTGCCATCGGCATGATCGCGGCCAAGCTGGCGCAACGCGGCGCGTCCTTCGCATGGTTCGGCGTAGCATTGGCAGGCTGCTGGACGCTGTCGGAATGGCTGCGCAGTTGGGTGTTCACCGGTTTCGCGTGGGACCCGCTGGGGCTGGTGCTGCTGGGTGGGTACGAATGGCCGGGCATCGCGCTTATCCTGCCCTGGATCGGCACCTATGCGCTATCGGGCGTGGTCGTGCTTCTGTCCTGCGCACTGTTGGCGCTGGTATTGCACACGCGCTTCGTATCCGCCGGATTACTGGCGTTCGCGATCGCAGCGGCCATGCTGCTGCCCCGCCCGGATACCGGCGCACAGGGCCGTGTGCCGTTCACGCTGGTCCAGCCGGACATCCGGCAGGAGGTGTTGAACGACCCATCGCAATTCGAAGCGAGTTTCCTTCGCACCGCATCGCTTTCCGTAAAACGGCGCGACATCGACACGCGTTTGTTGCTGTGGCCCGAATCCGGCGTGCCCGACTATCTGGAAGACGGCTACCCTCAACGCTATTACGATCAGATGACGGTCGGCGGCGATCCCGCATTCGCACGTTTCCGACTGGGCCGTGTGGCGGGGGAGGGCGGTCTGCTGCTGACCGGGGCGGTCGATCTGGAGATTGCCGACGGGCGCGCGCAGGCCACGCGCAACACGGTCACGGCGATCGATGATCGGGGCGAAATCGTCGCGAGTTACGACAAGGCGCATCTGGTACCCTATGGCGAATATCTCGCTTTGCGCTGGCTGCTGGAGCCGCTGGGTGCGACTCGATTGGTGCCCGGCGCTCTCGACTTCTGGCCCGGACCCGGCCCGCGCACGCTGGACCTCGGCGCATGGGGGCGGGTGAGCGTACAGGTCTGTTACGAAATCATTTTCTCGGGCCAGGTGGTGGATCGCGCACGGCGGCCCGAATACATCTTCAACCCGTCCAACGATGGCTGGTTCGGGCCCACCGGCCCGCCGCAGCATCTGGCGCAGGCCCGGATGCGCGGACTCGAGGAAGGACTGCCGGTCCTGCGCGCCACCACCACCGGTATCAGCGCGGTGATCGACGCCAATGGCGTCGTGCGCGATGTGATACCGCGCCATGTGCCGGGCCGTATCGATGGAATCGTGCCCCCGCCCAAGCCGCCGACCGTGTTCGCGCGCACCGGCAATGCCTTGCCCGTGACCCTTGCGATCTTGGCGATACTGGCTTCTCTGGTTGCAACGCGGATGCGGCGAAGCTAAGCCGCGAGGCCAGACATAAAGCTTTCTTTATATGCCGCCTGAGAGGTTCCATGCGTAGCGATTTTCTGTTCACATCCGAAAGCGTTTCCGAAGGTCATCCGGACAAGGTTTCGGACCAGATTTCCGATGCGATCGTCGATCTGTTCCTGGCCAAGGATGCCGAAGCGCGCGTCGCCTGCGAAACCATGACCACCACGCAACGGGTCGTCCTGTCGGGGGAAATCCGCTGCGCCGGGGTGTATGAAAACGGCGCATGGGTCGACGGCGCGCTCGACGAGATCGAAGCGACTGTGCGCGAGACCGTGCGCGAAATCGGCTACGAACAAACCGGCTTCCATTACGAAACGCTGACGTTCGAAAACCACCTGCACGGCCAGTCGGTTGAGATCGCGCAGGGCGTCGACAGCAGCGGCAACAAGGATGAGGGTGCGGGCGATCAGGGCATCATGTTCGGCTTCGCCTGCGACGAAACGCCCGATCTGATGCCGGCGCCGATCGATTACAGCCACAAGATCCTGGAACGCATGGCGGCGGACCGCAAAAGCGGCGCAGCCCCCTTCCTGGAACCCGACGCCAAGAGCCAGGTGACGCTGCGTTACAAGGACGGCAAGCCGGTTGCCTGCACCGCCGTGGTCGTCTCGACGCAGCACGCGAAGGGCTATCACGAAGGCGACAGGGAAGCGGAACTCAAATCCTACGTGAAGGGTGTGGTCGGCGACGTGCTTCCGCAAGGTTTCCTGTCGGACGACACCGCGTGGCATATCAACCCCACCGGCAAGTTCGAAATCGGCGGGCCCGATGGCGATGCCGGATTGACCGGGCGGAAGATCATCGTCGATACCTATGGCGGCGCGGCCCCCCATGGCGGCGGCGCGTTTTCGGGCAAGGATCCGACCAAGGTCGATCGCAGCGCAGCCTATATCACCCGCTATCTGGCCAAGAACATAGTCGCCGCGGGATTGGCGACCCGCTGCACCATCCAGCTCGCCTACGCGATCGGCGTATCCGCGCCCTTGTCGCTCTATGTCGATACGCATGGCACCGGGACTCATGACGACGCCACGCTGGAAGACGCCATCCGCAGCATCGAAGCGCTCGGCGGCCTGACCCCGCGCGCGATCCGCACGCATCTGGGCCTCAACAAACCGATCTACCGCCGCAGCGCCGCCTACGGCCATTTCGGCCGCACGGCGGAGGGCGACTACTTCCCCTGGGAACGCACCGATCTGGGCGATGCGTTGAAAGCGGCGCTGGGAGCGGACTGACGGTCAGCGCCGGTCTTAAGGGCAGGTATTAAGTGGAAAGCTGTCATTTAATGCCGTAGCTAAGTCGGTGAGATGTTCAAAGGCTTTATTCAGATTGCGTATATCGCTTATTGCGCGTTCCTGCTCTTTGTTGCCGTTAGATACTTCGAATGGCCGAATGACTGGAGCTGGTTTCAGATCGAGGAATTGGTATTCATTGGTTTAAGCCTCCCCTCTGTCTTCGCATTTCTTATCGGCGGAAAGATCAGTCACATAATTTTACTGGTTTGCTCTGCAAGCTTCGCCGCTCTTGGAATTTGGGCTTTGACTGACATGATTCTGCAGACGACATCGCCTAAAAATGCTTACGTCGCTTCAGCAGAAGAGATCGCTCTAACCTCAGTACTGTTTTTGATCCCGTTAGCTATGCTGATGGCAGAGATAAATACGTGGAGGTTGAGTAAGGCTGAATGACAGCTATTGGTTCGATAGCTAGCCTTCAACGCACCGCGAAATCGTTACGCATACGTCCTCGGAACACTAGGTGGTCATATACTCCGCCATTGTCTGCGCTGCGACCTCGTCCGCGGTGACGCCCGGCGCCAGTTCTTTTAGCCGGAACGCGCTGGTCTTGTCCGGGCGGCGGAAGACGGCGAAATTGGTAACGATCATGTCGACCACGTTTTGCCCCGTCAGTGGCAGGGTGCATTGCGGAATGAATTTGGGCGATCCGTCCTTCGCGACATGGTCCATCACCACGATGATCTGTTTGACGCCCGCGACCAGATCCATCGCGCCGCCCATGCCCTTGATCATCTTGCCGGGGATCATCCAGTTGGCGATGTCGCCGTTCTCGGCCACTTCCATCGCGCCCAACACAGTGAGGTCGATATGCCCGCCGCGGATCATGGCAAAGCTTTGCGCGCTGTCGAAATAGGCGGAATGCGGAATTTCGCTGATCGTCTGCTTGCCAGCATTGATAAGGTCGGCGTCCTCTTCCCCCTCATACGGAAAGGGCCCGATGCCGAGCATGCCGTTTTCGGATTGCAGCGTCACGTGCATGCCATCGGGAATATGGTTGGCAACCAACGTCGGGATGCCGATGCCCAGATTGACGTAATAGCCATCCTGCAACTCGCGCGCCGCCCGCGCAGCCATCTGATCGCGAGTCCAGCCTGTGTTTTGGCCTGTGCTTTGGCCGGTGGTTTCAGTAGCCATTATGCCGCCTCCCTATCGCGTGTCGTGACGAACTCGATCTTCTTGTCATACGGCGATCCCACGATCATGCGCTGGACATAAACGCCGGGCAGGTGAATGTGATCGGGATCGAGAGTGCCGGTCGCAACCATTTCCTCGACCTCGACTACGCAGACACGCCCGCATGTGGCAGCGGGCTGATTGAAATTGCGCGCGGTCTTGCGGAAGACGCAGTTGCCCGTCTCGTCCGCCTTCCAGGCTTTTACGATGGCTAGATCGGCGACGATGCCGCGTTCGAGGATATAATCTTCGCTCCCGTATTCGGTATCGAAACTCTTGACCTCTTTCCCCTCCGCCACCTGCGTGCCGACGCCGGTCTTGGTGTAGAAGCCGGGGATGCCCGCACCACCCGCGCGCATCCGTTCGGCCAGCGTGCCCTGGGGGCAGAACTCCACCTCCAATTCGCCGGACAGGAATTGCCGTTCGAACTCCTTGTTCTCGCCGACATAGCTGGAGATCATCTTCTTGACCTGCTTCGTGCGCAGCAACATGCCGATGCCTTCATTGTCGATCCCGGCATTATTACTGGCGAAAGTCAGATCCTTTGCACCATGGTCGCGAATGGCGGTCAGCAGGCGTTCGGGAATGCCGCACAGGCCGAACCCGCCGGACGCGATCAGCATTCCGTCTTTCAACACGCCGTCCAGCGCCGCAGCGGCATCGGGATAGAGTTTCTGCATTCATGGGCTCCGTGTGAAAACCGTGATCGGGCGGTCGATGCCGCTACCGCGCACTTAGCGCGGCGGAGGCTCCAAGTCATCACGTCTTCCCATCTATTCAGGCGATGGGTGCAGTGCAGCAATCCTTCGCGATGCCGCACAAGGCATTGAGGTGCCCATACAGGTCTGCGGGAAAACCATCTATTTATCAACATCTTGATACTACAGGCACTGCCCTTGCGATTTTCGCAATGCAATATTCTTCTTTCGCACTTGCACAATAAATGCTCTCGCCACATATAGGTCAGGCCTTTCAGGCATCCTCTCCCAAACTTATCGGCCCGGTTGGAAACGACCGGGCCTTTTTTTATCTCCATCGAACATGGCGTCGCTCGTGGCACCGAAGCGGCGCCCACCCGTTTGCATCATCGACGCCCCCTTCCTAGCTATGGGGCTGCAATCGATTTGACGACACACGGGACGGGGCAATCATGAGCGACACCGATATGGCCGAAGCAACGAACACGGTACGCCTGGCGGTGGCCGCCGCGCGGCAGGAGGAAAGCGGACAGGGTATGGCCCGGATGCCGCGCACCGCGTTTCAGGCGCTGGGCATCACCGAAGGCGACGTGGTCGAGATCACCGGGAAACGGTCCACGGTCGCGGTTGCCATGTCCGCCTATGCCGAAGACGAGACACTCGAAGTCGTGCGGCTGGACGGGCTGCAACGCGGCAATGCGGAGGCGGCGTCGGGCGAGCATGTGGTTATCAAGGCTGCGCAGTCGCAGTCGGCGACGCGTGTGGTGTTCGCGCCCGCCCAGCGCGAAATGCGCCTTCAGGGGCCGCCCCAGGCATTGAAGCGCAACTTCTTCCGCAAACCCTTGGTCGCGGGTGACCTGGTCGCCACCACCGGACAGCAGCCGGTGCAGAACATGCCCCCCCAGGTGCAGCGGATGTTCAATGCGCCCGCCTATGCCTTGAAGGAAATCCGCCTCAGCGTCGTGTCGACCAGCCCCAAGGGTATCGTCCATATCGACGAAAACACCGAAGTCGAACTGCGACCCGAATATGAAGAGCCGCGCGATCCGCGCGCCGGGGTCAATTACGACGATGTCGGCGGGATCGGTGAAACCATCCAGCAATTGCGCGAGATGGTCGAATTGCCGTTGCGCTATCCCGAATTGTTCACACGCCTCGGCGTCGATCCGCCCAAGGGCGTGTTGCTCCACGGCCCGCCCGGGACCGGCAAGACCCGGCTGGCGCAAGCGGTCGCGAATGAAAGCGATGCGGAATTCTTCACGATCAACGGCCCGGAAATCATGGGGTCGGGATATGGCGATAGCGAAAAGGCCCTGCGCGAAGTGTTCGACAAGGCGACCAGCGCCGCGCCCGCCATCATATTCATCGACGAAATCGATTCCATCGCGCCCAAGCGCGACCGCGTGTCGGGCGAGGCGGAGAAGCGGCTGGTCGCACAATTGCTGACCCTGATGGACGGGCTGGAGGCGCGATCCAACCTGGTCGTCATCGCCGCCACCAACCGCCCGGATGCGATCGACGAGGCGCTGCGCCGTCCCGGACGCTTCGACCGCGAGATCGTGATCGGCGTGCCGGACGAGGCGGGCCGGCGCGAGATCATCGCCATCCATACGCGCGGAATGCCGCTGGGCGACAAGGTCAATCTTGGCGAACTCGCCAAGACCACCCACGGTTTCGTCGGCGCGGATATTGCCGCCCTGGCGCGCGAGGCCGCGATCGACGCGGTGCGCCGCATCATGCCCAAGATCGATCTGGATGAACGCACCGTGCCGCAGGACGTGCTCGACGAACTGTGCGTGACGCGGGAGGATTTCCTGTCCGCGCTTCGCCGTGTGCAGCCCTCCGCCATGCGCGAGGTGATGGTGCAGATGCCCAACACCCGCTGGGAAGATATCGGCGGCGTCGGCGACGCGATCGAGAAATTGCAGGAAGGCATCGAATTGCCGCTGCGCAACCCGGAGGCATTCGAGCGGCTCGGCATTCGCGCGGCTAAGGGCTTCCTCCTTTACGGACCGCCGGGAACGGGCAAAACACTCCTCGCCAAGGCTGTTGCGAAAGAGGCGGAGGCGAACTTCATTTCCATGAAAAGCTCCGACCTCCTGTCGAAATGGTATGGCGAAAGCGAACAGCAGATCGCCCGCATGTTTCAGCGTGCACGGGCGGTGGCGCCCTGCGTTATCTTCATCGACGAAATCGACAGCCTGGTCCCCGCGCGCGGCAGCTCGCAAGGAGAGCCGGAGGTCACGGGCCGCGTGGTCAATACGATCCTGGCCGAGATGGACGGGCTGGAGGAATTGCAGTCGGTCATCGTGATCGGGGCGACAAACCGTCCGACGCTGGTGGATCCTGCTTTGCTGCGTCCGGGCCGCTTCGACGAGCTCGTCTATGTCGGTACGCCCGATAAGGCGGGGCGTGAACAGATCCTCGGCATTCATGCGGCGAATATGCCCAAGGCGGACGGCGTCGATTTCACCGACATCGCCGCGCAGACCGAACGCTTCACCGGGGCCGATCTGGAGGATGTCGTGCGCCGCGCGGGCCTCAACGCGCTGCGCCGTGCGGGCGGCGATGTTCAGCAGGTCACGAAGGAGGATTTCGCCGAGGCTTTGAAGGATTCCCGCGCAACCGTGACCAGCAAGATGGAAGCGGAATACAAGAAGATGCGCGGCGAATTGAAGAAACGCGCGGCGGAGAAGGGCACGATCGGGTTTATCTCGGAAGGGATGCTGGAGCCTGTGCGCAAGAAGAAACACCCCGAGCCGGCGATTGCTGCCGAAGGGAAGTGACCGGCGCGGGTGTCCCTAACCGGTCACCCGCGCATTCGCCGCTTCGACTTCAAGCCGGTGGCGGATCAGCACATCGGGCATTTCGGCGCGCATCCAGGCCAGCATGTGCTCGCGCACGGCGCAGCGCAGGTTCCACAGATCGCCGATAGTCCGCGCGCTGACCGACAGCCGTAATTCGATGCTTTCGGGATAGGCTTCCGTCATCAGCAGGGCGGCGGTGCGCTGGTCCCACAGATCGTGGCCGGACACGAAGCGTTCGAACTCGGCCCGAATAGGCTCCACCGGCGCGGTCGGGTCGAGGTGGAGATAGACCGGCCCGGTCAGCAATTCGCTGCGCCGCGACCAGTTTTCGAAACTGTCTTCCAACACGCGCGCGGTCGGCACGATCACCGCGCGCTCGTCCCATGTGCGCAGGACGACATAGCTCATCTTGATGTTTTCGACCCGCCCCTGATGCCCGCCGATCACCACCATGTCGCCCAGTCGCAGCGGCTCCGTGATCGCCATCTGCATCCCTGCGATCAACGATTTCAAAGCCGGCTGCGCCGCCGCGCCCACGGCCAATGCCGCCAGACCGGCGGAGGCGAGCAGGGTGGTACCGACATCGCGTACGCCCGGCACACCGAGCAGCATCAGCCCGATGGTGACCACGATGATGATAAGAATGATCGTGCGCGAAAACAGCGCGATGCGTGTCTTGCGGCTGCGCGCGGCGACGGCTTCCATGGCTTCGTCCGTACGGCGATCCAGCCCGGCGGCTACCGCGCGCACGATCGACAACGCCAGCCAGCCCAGAATACCAGGAATCGCGAAGGCGTCGATCGCCGCCCAGCCATTCCCGATATGCCGGTCCATCCGTGCCGCGATACTGATGGCAATTTCGGCGAACACCCACGCGATGGGGGATCGCAAATGGCACAGGATCGTGTCGTCCACCCTCGACGTGGTCAGATTGGACAGCCGCTGGAGCACGGCGAAACATATTCGGTGAACCACGTATGCGATCGCGATGGCACCGGCCAGCAGGATAAGCGAGCGGGTCACCTCGTCCCATCGGATCGTAAATTCAGGCAGGGTCAGATATTCGAGCATGCGCGCGCCTTATGGTTCGCGGGTGAGGGGGGCAAGCGAAGCCTTTCGGCCCGCCCTATCAGTGCGCTTCGTCCCAACTTTTACCGATGCCGATCTCGATCCCCAACGGCACGTCGAGCGTCACGGCGGGCAGGGCGGCGTCGGCCATGACCCGTTCGATCACCGGACGTGCGGCATCGGCGTCGACTTGCGGCAATTCGAACACCAGTTCGTCATGCACCTGCAACAGCATCCGCACATGGCCCAGCTCCGCATCGCGCAATGCAGGCATCATGCGGACCATGGCGCGTTTGATGATATCGGCGCTCGACCCCTGGATCGGCGCGTTCACGGCGGCGCGTTCGCTGCCCTGCCGCTCCGTCTGGTTCTTCGAATTGATGCGCGGGAACCAGGTCTTGCGGCCGAACAGCGTTTCGGAATAGCCGCGGTCCTTCACGCCCATCAGCGTGTCGTTGATGAAGTCGCGGATACCGGGGAAGCGATCGAAATAGCGGTCGATCATATCCTGCGCCTCGTCCGGCTCGACACCCAGCCGGCCTGCCAGCCCCCAGCGCGATATGCCGTAGAGGATCGCGAAATTGATCGTCTTGGCCGCCGCCCGGCTGTCGCGGGTCACTTCGCCCGTCATTTCGCGCGCGGTGCGGGCGTGAATGTCCTCTCCTTGCGCGAATGCTTCCTTCAAGGGCGGGACGTCGGCCATATGGGCGGCCAGCCGCAATTCGATCTGACTGTAATCGGCGGCCAGCAGGACATTGCCTTCATCGGCTACGAACGCTTCGCGTATCTGGCGACCGATAGCGGTGCGGATGGGGATGTTCTGCAAATTCGGGTCGGTGCTGGACAGCCGCCCGGTCTGCGCGCCGACCAGACTGTAGCTGGTGTGCACGCGGCCCGTATCGGGGTCGATCGCGGCTTGCAGCGCATCGGTGTAAGTCGATTTCAGTTTCGACAATTGCCGCCATTCCAGTACCCGGGTTGCGATGCCCGCACCCTGATTGGCGAGATTTTCCAGCATGGTCTGGTCGGTCGAATACTGCCCGCTTTTGCCCTTGCGCCCGCCCTTGTATCCCATCTTGTCGAACAGGATATCGCCCAGCTGCTTGGGACTGCCGATGGTGAATTCCTGCCCCGCCTCTTCGTGGATGGCGCTTTCCAGCGTGCCCATTTCGGCGGCGAATTCTTCCGACAGTTTGGCAAGGCGAGCGCGGTCGACCTTGATGCCGTTGCGCTCCATCATCGCGACGACCGGCACCAGCGGGCGATCGACCCGCTCGTAGATGCGCGTACCGCCCTCGATCGCGAGGCGGGGTTTGAGATGCGCATGCAGGCGCCAGGTGACGTCCGCATCTTCGGCGGCATATTGCGTTGCGCGGTCCAGGGGCACCTCGCCGAAACCGATCTGTTTCTTGCCCGTGCCGCACACTTCCTTGAACGTCAGCGGCGTGTGGCCGAGATGGCGGGCGCTCAATTCGTCCATCCCATGTCCGCCGCCGATGCCGCTTTCGCCGCGGCCGGCATCCAATGCAAAGCTCATGACCATCGTATCGTCGATAGGGCTGACCGACACGTCGTAACGGGCGAGCACGTTCAAATCGTATTTGATGTTCTGCCCGATCTTCAGCACCGCATCGTCCGCCAGCATCGGCCGCAGTGCCGCCAACGCCGCATCGCGATCCACCTGGACAGGGCGCTCGTCGAACATGTCGCTGCCGCCATGGGCCAGCGGGATGTAGCATGCTTGGTTCGGGCCGACGGCCAGGCTGATGCCAACAAGGTCCGCCCGCATCGCATCCAATGCGCTGGTCTCGACATCCACCGCCACGACGCGCGCCGCCACGCAGCGGTCGATCCAGTGATGGAGCGCGTCCATGTCCTGCACGCAGGCATATGCGGTGCGGTCCACGGCGGGCATATCGGGGATCGGCTGGCTGTTGCCGTCCTGCGTACCCGTCGCGCCCCGGGTGGTCGCGCGTTCGGTGTCGAGATTGTTTGCGCGGTCCGGGCTGCCGCTGCCCGCATCCAATCGGCGCAACAGACTGGAGAAGCCGTGTTTTTCAAGGAAGGCAGCCAGCGGTTCGGGTGGCACGCCGTCCAGCGCGAAATCGTCGAGCGGGACGGGGAGCGCACAGTCTTCTTTCAACGTCACGAGAACGCGGCTCAATTCCGCATTCTCGCGCTGTTCGATCAGGCGTTCCTTCAATTTGGATTTCTTCATGTCCGCCGCGGCGTTCAGCGCGCCGGCCAGGCTGCCATGATCTTGGATCAGTTTGGTCGCGGTCTTGGGGCCGATACCGAAAATGCCGGGAATATTGTCGACCGAATCGCCCATCAGCGCAAGGACGTCGCCGACAAGATCGGGGGCGACGCCGAACTTCGCCTCGACCTCCGGTATGCCGATGCGCTGGCTTTTCATCGTGTCGAGCATGTCGATCCGGCCGGAGGTGTCGTCCCCTTCGCCGATCAGCTGCATCAGATCCTTGTCCGACGAAACGATGGTCACGTCCCAGTTCTTCGCCGCCGCCGCGCGGGCATAGGAGGCGATGAGATCGTCCGCCTCCAGCCCCTCCTCCTCGATGCATTCGAGACTGAACGCGCGCGTCGCATCGCGGATGAGCGGGAATTGCGGCACGAGGTCTTCGGGCGGATCGGGGCGGTTGGCCTTGTAGTCGGGGTAGATGTCGTTGCGGAAGGAATGGCTCGATTTGTCGAGAATGACGGCCAGATGCGTCGGCCCGTCGGCGGCATCGAGATCGTCGGCCAGCTTCCAGAGCATGGTGGTATAGCCATAGACCGCGCCGACCGGCGTGCCATCGGGATCGGTCAGCGGGGGCAGGCGGTGATAGGCACGGAAGATATAGGCCGATCCATCGACGAGATAGAGATGGGGTTTCGCAGGTTCCGTTTCGGCCATAATTCGAAGCAATAGCAGCGTTTGCGGGGTAGGTCAGCTTCGATAATAAGGCCGGATGCCTTATTTTGCTATTTCCTAAGTATATGTTCTAAAATGATAAGTTCGAAAATAAGGCAGAAAAATGTCGAAAGTTTGACGATTTCCCTTGCGCTGCCGTATTTCCGCCTTTATCTAGGGATCACGAGGTCCAATCCTATCAGAGGATTTCGCGCCGGGTCGCACAAGGGCCGGCGATGCAACACTCGCTTAACGAGGAATATATTATGCGTAAGATCGTACTTGCTGCCGCAGCTGCCGGCGCCGCTTTGACCCTGGCCGCTTGCTCGGAAACGACGGAAGACAACGCCGCTGAAACCGCAGACACGATGGCTGCCGATACCGAAGCCAACATGGACGCGATGGGCGCCGAAATCGAAGACGCTGGCGCGGCAACTGCCGATGCAGCCGAAGACGCCACCATGGAAGCCGAATCCGAAATGGAAGAAGCCGAAATGGAAGTTGAAGGCGAAATGTAATTCGCTGACGATCTTCAAAGTTTCGAAGGTCGATGAAGGGGGCGGTGCCATTGCGG
>JBASAR010000083.1:0-4705 GCA_049650705.1 Pontixanthobacter sp.
GCTTCCCCGATCACCAGCTGCGTGCTTTCCAGATCGCCCCACGGGGCCAGCCATTCGCGAAATCGCTCCGGCTCCGCGACCGTGGCCGACAGGGCAACGCGTTGCAGATCGGGCGCGATGGCCTGCAGGCGGGACAGCGCCAGCGCCAGCAGATCGCCCCGCTTGCCCGTCGCGAAGGCATGCACCTCGTCCACCACGATGCGCTTCAAACTGCGGAATAATTCGAAACTGTCGGGATAGGACAGCAGCAGATGCAGCGATTCCGGTGTCGTCAGCAAAATATGCGGCGGCTTGCTGCGCTGGCGCCGCTTGCGGTCGGATGGCGTATCGCCGCTGCGGGTTTCGATGCGCACCGGCAGGCCCATTTCCTCTACTGGTGTGACCAGATTGCGTTGTACATCATGCGCCAATGCCTTCAAGGGCGAGACATACAGCGTGTGAAGATCGCCCTTCGGAGGGGTCTTCCCGAACCGCGAGGGGCAAAAATCCGCCAGTGTCGGCAGGAACCCTGCCAACGTCTTACCCGCCCCCGTATCAGCGACCAGCATCGCATGTTTGCCCGCCTGCGATGCGGCGAACATTTCCGATTGGTGCCGCCGAATACGCCAATCGCGACCTTCGAACCAATCGGTGATTTCGGACGGGATGTCAGCGGTGGTCGAAGATGATGCCATCGGATTTGGAAACGAGCGGCATTGCGCGGCGGTTCCTCAACCGGACACGCGCCTACATTTCGTCTTCGGACACTCCGACATCGAGGTCGTAAGAATCGCCAGGCAAGCGCATATCGCTCGCTTCCGCCAGTTTCTCCACACTCATGCCGGTGAGCTGTGCCAGCCGCTCCTTTTGCGCAGGCGTCAGATCGGAATAGAAGCGCGGTTCCGGCAGTTTTCCCGTGGCCGCCTCCATGCGCTCCTCCATCGATGCGAAAGCCTCCATCATAAGCGGCATGGCCTCCATCGAGGCGGATATAAGCCGCGGATCGCTCGCAAGGGTAAAGGATTTGCGGGCATAAGATGCGCCCGTTTCGGTTTTGAAGAACGCGTTGATGCCGTTCAACTCATTGCCGGTGAAATGCACGGCGTACAGTTCGCTCATCGCTTTCTTCATGACCGGTTCCATGGTCGTCATCATTTCGGACATCATTCCCGGCATGGTTTCCATTTCGATCCGTTGCCGTTCTTCCCATGAGGGATCGAGGATGGCGAGTGCTTCCGCCGCGGCATCCTCGCCCATCTCCAGCGTTTCGCCATACAGACCCAGCGCGTTCGCCACCCGTACGGCGGAGGCTTCCGCACCCATTTCCCTCATCGGGCGCAGCATGCCGCCCATCATGGCGTCCATCATTTCGGCCATGGCACCATCGGGCATGATCCGGCCCACGACCTCGCGCGCAAGCGGCAGGCGGGCTTCCTGCTCAGCGGTCAAGGGTTCGACAGGGAACATTTCGGACATGACATCCATCATCGCGAACGGATCGTTCTCCAGCCCGTCCTGCGCGACGAGCGGCCGTGTCCCGGCACCCATCGTCAATGCCAGTGCCGCGCCCGTTCCCATGATCCATTTTCGCATGATCTTCGATCCTTCGGCCTAAGTTCCCGTGCTCAATGGCCCGCCTGTTCGCCGCGTTCCAGCCCGGAAGCGGCGAGTTGCTCGTCGATCTGCGCCATCAGCCGTTCCAGCCCCGCCTGACTGTCGCTTTCCGCGCGGGCGACCAGCACGTCCTGCGTGTTGGAGGCGCGAAGAAGCCACCAGCCATCGTCATTGGTCACGCGCACGCCGTCGGTCCCGTCGACCTGCGCCGGACTGTCGGCGAGGCGTGCCTTGACCTCGTCGATCGCAGCGAATTTGCGCGTCTCGTCGACCTGGAAGCGCATTTCGGGCGTGTTGATCATTTGCGGCATATCGGTGCGCAACTGGGTGACCGACCGGCCCAGTTCGGCCGCGGCGGTCATCAGGCGCACACCGGCATAGAGCGCATCGTCGTAGCCGTAATATTCATCCGCGAAGAACACATGCCCGCTCATTTCGCCTGCCAGCGGCGCACCGGTTTCCTTCATTTTGGATTTAATGAGGCTGTGGCCGGTCTTCCACATGACCGGTGTGCCGCCAAGTGCGGCGACATGATCGAACAGCGCGCGGCTGGCCTTTACATCCGCGATGATGGTGGAGCCCGGCATCTTCTTCAAAAGCGCTTCGGCATAGATCATCAGCAACTGGTCGCCCCAGATCACCCTCCCCTCGCCATCGACCGCCCCGATCCGGTCGCCGTCGCCGTCGAAAGCGATACCGAAATGGAGGTTCTTGTCCGCGACCAGCGCGCGCAGATCCTCCAGATTGGCCTCGACCGTGGGATCGGGATGATGATTGGGGAAATGGCCATCGACGTCCGTATAAAGCAGATGATGCGTGCCCGGCAGGCGTTCGGCCAGCAATTCCAGAGCCGGGCCGGCCGCGCCATTGCCCGCATCCCAACCGACACGCAAATCGGCCAGCGCACCCGCTTGGCCGGTGTCGACCAGCGCACGGATCGGCACACAGATGCGATCGACATATTCGACCAGGATGTCGCGCGTCTCGCTGGTGCCGACCCCGTCCAGCCAGTCGCCCGCTTCCGCCATCCGACCGAGCGTGAGGATGTCCTCGCCGAAAAACGGGCGGCCCTGAAACACCATCTTGAAGCCGTTGTAATTGGCGGGATTGTGGCTGCCGGTTATCTGTATCCCGCCATCCGCCTGATCGTCTGACGCGGCGGCGTAATACAGCATCGGGGTCGGCCCCATGCCCACGCGGATCGCGTCGCAGCCGCTGGCGTTCAGCCCTTCGACCAAGGCGTGTTCCAGGATGGGAGAACTGGTGCGCCCGTCATACCCCACCGCGATTTTGCCGCCGCCGGTGGTGCCTTTCGCGCGGTTGATCAGCGTCGCGAAACCGCGCCCGATCGCGCGGGCATCGTCCGCGCTCAGTGTTTCGCCAATGATGCCGCGAATGTCGTATTCACGAAGGACGGTGGGATCGAACTGATGGCTCATGATGGGTCTTTCGTCCGGCGTTTGTCGGGAAGGCGTTTCAACAGAAGATCGCGGGCGGCATCGGCATCGTGGACCTGATCCGCGCTGCCGCCGCGATCGGGATGTACCTGGCTTATCATGGCCTTATGCGCGCGCACAATGTCCTCGCGCGTTGCATCCGGACCCACCCCGAGCAGGGTGCGCGCCTGTTTGGAAGTTTGTTGCCGGCTGGTCCCGATCTGCGCCAACTGCCAAGGCCAACGGCCGAAAAGCAGGCGGCAAACCAGGCAGGCAAGCACTGCGAAGAACAGCAGCTTGCCCATCGTTCAGGCCGTTTCCAGCGCGGGTTGCGGCGATGTCAGCTTGGGCAGATGGAGGCTGGCGAGCAGGTTGCGCATTTCCTGTCGCGCAACCAGATGGCTGGTGCCCAATTCGCCCAGATGCCCCTTGTCGAGCAGGGTCAGACCGGACGGAAACAGTTCGCGATAAATCACCCGTTCGGACAATCCCTTCGCCACGCGAAAGCCGGCGCGCTTGGACAATTCGCCCAGCGCCTTTTCGATGCGGTGCATGTTGCGCGCTTCGGTATGGCCACTGCGGTTACGAACGACGACCCAATCGATTTCCTTGCGCTGTTGCAGGGCGCGGGTCTTGCGCGTTTCCCAGATCAGTTCGGCATAGAACGACAGGCGGCGGACCTTGAAACTGGTCGCGTCCACCTGTCCGATCAAATCGAAATCGACGAAGCTGTCGTTCATCGGCGTGACCAGCGTATCGGCCCGCGTCGCGGCATGGCGCGCAATCGCGTCGTCGCGGCCCGGCGTGTCGATGATGAGGAAATCCATGCCCTTCGCCCGATCGGCCACCAACGTATCGAACGTATCGGTCGATTGCCCGTCGAACACATCGCACTGCGCCGTCGGCAGCGTCAGGTCACGCTTGGCCGTGTGATCGCGGCGGTTTTCGAAATAGCGATCCATCGTGCGCTGGCGCGGGTCGCAATCCACCGCTGCAACCTTCGCCCCCTGATAAGCGAGCGCAACCGCGACATGCACGGCACTCGTCGATTTGCCGGTGCCGCCCTTTTCATTGGCGAAGGTGATCCAGTGCGGCGTATCGGGCAATTCCTGCTATCCTTGTGTCTATAGCTGTTCGCGTCGCGCGCCCGGCGCTAAGACATACGCTTCTATCGGAGGGCCGGAACCCATGCAAACGATCGACGATCTGGATGTGTTGAGAAATGCGGTCGCCGCGCTGCGTGCTGATGGCGGGCGCATCGCGCTCGTGCCGACGATGGGCGCGCTGCATGACGGTCACCTGACGTTGGTGCGGGAGGCGGCGGGACGCGCGGACCATGTCGTCGCATCCATCTTCGTAAACCCCACGCAATTCGGGGCGGGCGAGGATCTGGACGCCTATCCCCGCCCGTTCGAAGACGATGCCGCATTGCTGGAAGCGGAGGGCGTCGCCGTGCTGTGGGCGCCGACCGCTGCGACGATGTATCCCGATGGTTTCGCGACCTCGATCTCGGTCGCGGGGGTGAGCGATCATTTCTGCGGCGCCGACCGTCCGGGCCATTTCGACGGAGTGGCAACGGTGGTGTGCAAACTGTTTCAACAGGTGCGTCCCGACATCGCCGTATTCGGAGAGAAAGACTGGCAGCAGCTGGCCGTCATCCGCGCGATGGCCCGCGA
>JBASAR010000084.1:0-12426 GCA_049650705.1 Pontixanthobacter sp.
GCGGCTGACGATTGCGAATGCGGACGAACACCGTGCGTTTTTGCGCCATATCGATCGGATATGCCATCCCGCCAGGGCCAGCACTGCGCGGTCCTGGCTCGCGGTATCGCGAGAGGAAGAGCGGTCCGGGGGATCGACGCCATGGCTCGTGCATTTCGAACCGGTCCCCCTGCTCGATCTGGGGATGGAGGGCGGCGCGTTCTACTGTGCCATTCATATCGCCGGGCGGATCGGAAGCAAACCGAGCGATACCGATGCCCTGCGCGCGATGTTCGATCTGACCGCGCGGGAGGCGCAGATGGCGGTGCTGCTCGCCGATACGCCGGACGAATTGCCGGCCATCGCCCACCGGCTCGACATCGCCTACGAAACCGCACGGACCCATTCGCGCGCGGTGTTGGCGAAAACCGGCGCTGCGAACCGCATCGCGCTGGTCCGGTTGCTGGCCGACTATCGCTGATCGTCCCTACTCCCTGGCGTAGGGCGTGTTCTTCATCAGATACCGGTTCCAGTCCGGTGCGCCGTCATCCCACCATACCGGCCCGCGTTCGCCGAGCGAAACCTTCGCCGTCTGAACCTGCGCGCGGGCGGCCTTCAGCGCCACCTCGTCATCGGCGCGCAACGCATCGCGCACCGCGCGGCGCGCATCCATCAGCATATCGATATAAGTCTGGCGCTGCGCATCGGACAGAGCGGGATCGCTGGCACGCCACAGTCGGCCGCGCACAACGATATAGCGCCCGTCGGGTGTTCTTTCGGGGCCGCCGTCGCCTGCTATGGGCGGGTGCCGGTTTCGTGAGGGCGAGCGGCGGAAGGAGGGGTTGCACGACAGGTAGCGCTGTCATCGGCTCGCCGTCCGACATGGGCGCGTGGGACCAGCGCCAGATCCTGATGCTGCAGAATGCGCCCATCATGGGCCAGAATGGACACCGGCCCGATCGGCAGCCGGTCGCGATCGTCGACCAGCACCGGGTTCTCCCGCATTTCCACGCCGTATTTCTGGCCCCATTGGCGCAGGCACAGCATGGCGGGCAGCAGGTCGAAACCCTTGTCGGTCAACCGATATTCGATCCGCCGTTTATCCTGCGCACAGGGTTCGCGATCAAGTATGCCATGCTCGACCAGCTTGGCGAGGCGGTTGGACAGGATGTTGCGCGCAATGCCCAGCTCTTCCAGGAACTCCTCGAAATGCTGGACCCCGTTGAAACCGGCGCGCAGGATCATGAACGACCATTTCTCGCCCATGACGTCCAACGCCTGCGGCAGGCCGCATTCGGTCAGCTCTTTCAGCGGTTCGCGTAGATCGCCCATGCGTTCAAACCCCTCTCAATCGACGTCGATAGCAAGATTTAATCCGCCCGTGAAATCGCTAAAGCAGTTTGTCATGGCCGAACCGGCGGTTAGGCGGGCAACAACCCATGCGCCATCAGATCGCGTTCCAGTGTGGCGGCGTCGCGGAACAGATGGGTATGCCAACCCAGCGCATCGGCCGCCGCGATATTGGCGGCGTTGTCGTCGATGAACAGCATCTGCGACACCGGGTGGCCGAAGCGCCGCTGCGCCAGATGGAAAATCGCGGGATCGGGCTTCGCCAGTTTTTCGTCCCCCGACACCACGATATCGGCGAAACGATCGAGCACCGGCGTCGTCGGGCGAAACATGCGCCAGAATTCCGCCCCGAAATTGGTGATCGCGAACAGCGGCACGTCGCGCGCCGCCAGCCGTTCGATCAGATCCGCCGTTCCCGGTATCGGGCCGGGCACGGTTTCCAGAAACCGCTCGCGATAGGCGTCGATCAGGGACGCGTGATCCGGGAACTGCGCCTTGCGCTGCGGCACCATCTCGTCGAGCGGCACGCCCGCATCATGCTGATAATGCCATTGTTCGGTCACGACATTGGCGAGGAACCAGTCGAGCTCCCCCTGGTCGTCGATCAGTTTCGCGAACAGACGCCGCAAATCCCATTGAATGATGACCCGCCCGACATCGAACACCGCCACCGTTGCCTGCGCTGCCATAGATTTACCTCATAAAAGAAAACGGCCCGCGCTCCGTTTGAGGAGGGGGCCGTCGTTCCACCTTCGAATCGCCACCGGGCGATCCGTGGTTCGATCGCGCGGTAGGATCTAGCCCTGACGCGCCTTGAACCGGCGATTGGTCTTGTTGATGACATAAGTGCGCCCGCGACGACGGATCACCCGGCAATCGCGATGGCGGTTCTTCAGCGATTTGAGGCTGTTGCGGACTTTCATGGGACTCTGACTTTCGAATTATATCGTTCAAACGATCACGGCACCGGAATTGGTATCCGATGCCGAAAAATGCAAGTGCGCCGGTTAGGTCGCGCATGCTATCACGTCAAGCCATTTGGCCTCCACGCCGGTCGTCCAACCCGCGCTCCCACGCCACCGCATGGGCAATGATCGTATCGAGATCGGCATATTTCGGCACCCATGGCAAGGTCGAACGGATGCGCGACGGGTCGGCGATCATCGATGCGGAATCACCCGGGCGGCGCGGTTCCACCACCCGTTCGATCCGCCGATCGGTCACTCGGTCCACCGCATCCAGCACCTGGCTGACGGAGAACCCGCTGCCATAGCCGGCATTCAGCGTCAGCGATCGTTCGGGCTGTGCGATCAACGCCTCCAACGCCAGCACATGCGCGGCGGCCAGATCGCTCACGTGGATATAGTCGCGGACCCCAGTGCCATCCGGCGTATCGTAATCGGTGCCGAACACCGCGACGCTGTCCCGCCTGCCCAGCGCCGCCTCGATCGCGACCTTGATAAGATGCGTGGCCCCGTCCGCCGAATGTCCGCTGCGCCCCTGCGGATCGGCACCCGCGACGTTGAAATATCTTAAGGCGCAATAGTTGAAGTCGTGCACGGCGGCGGTGTCGACCAGCATTCGTTCGGTCATCAATTTGGACCAGCCATAGGGATTGATCGGCTGCTGCGGCGTGTCCTCGTCCACCGGCGATACGTCCGGTACGCCATAGGTCGCGGCGGTCGAGCTGAAGATGAAATGCCGCACTTCGCCCGCGATCGCCGCAGCGATCAGATCGCGACTGTTGGCCGTGTTGTTGTGATAATATTTGAGCGGATCGGCGACCGATTCGGGTACGATGATCGATCCCGCGAAATGCATGATGGCGCCGACCCCCTGTTCGGCGATGATCCGCGCAACCAAAGCCGCATCGGCGACGTCCCCTTCGTAAAGCGGCACACCTTCCGGCACGGCGAAGCGGAAACCGGTGGTCAGATTGTCGATCACGCAGACCGGCCAGCCCGCATCGCGCAAAGCCAACACCGCATGACTGCCGATGTAGCCCGCCCCGCCCGTGACCAGTACCGGGATTTTATCGCCCGGGGCTGCAATCTCGCTTGCGGGAGAGGCGGAATGGGGAGCCTTTTGCATGGTTCGTTCGTTATCATCGGGACACGAAAAAACAATGAACGCCCGCCGCCGCCCCCCCTTTTTCGGAAGCCGGCGTCGGGTCAGCCGCGCAAGGGCCAAATCGTTATGAACCTTTCCCGTTCCGCCATTCTTTGTTGTGCGACGCTGGGCCTTGCCGCCTGTGCCGCCGGCCCCCGCGTCGAACCCGTGCAGGTCACGCGATTCCATCAGGCATCGGCGCTGTCCCAATTGGGCAACGGAACGATATTCGTCGAAACCGCCCCCGGCCCTGTCACTGGGCCCGGTCAATATGACGATAGCGATTCGCTGGCGCTGGCTCCTTACAAGGCGGCGATCGCGGCGGAACTGGCCACATTGGGCTATCGCGAGACGGCGCGCACCGATGCCCTTCAGGTGGCGCAAGTGCGGGTCGAGCGGTTCGAACAGCGACCCGGTGGTCGGCGCGGGCCGGTAACGGTCGGCGGCAGTGCGGGCACCGGCGGGTTCGGTTCGGGCGTGGGGCTGGGCGTCGGCATCAATCTTGGCGGGGGGGACCGCACGATGATTGGCACCGATCTTAGCGTGTCGATCCGCGACAAAAGTTCGGGCGACGTTCTTTGGGAAGGGCGGGCATCCTTGAATGCCAGCGACAATTCGCAATATGCCGATGTGAATGCCAGCGCCGCCGCCATCGCGGCGGCCATGTTTCGGGGATTTCCCGGCAATAATGGCGAAACGATAGAGGTTGAGATTTCCGAATGAGCAAGCGCCCCTCCCCGACACCCATTCATATCGATGCCGCGTTCGATGGTGGCAATATCGATGTGCTGTCGACCGATGCCGATGGCGCGCGGTTGGCCTTGCGCCCCGATCACCAGTCCGACTTCAAACAATGGTTCCATTTTCGCGTATCGGGCAATGCGGCCCGGCCCATGATTTTGCGAATCGAAGGGCTGAACCGGTCGGCCTATCCCGGCGGCTGGCCGGGATACAATGCCCGGGTCAGCGAAGACCGCGCCTATTGGGAAGCGGCGGAGACCAGCTTCGACAAGGATACCGGCGATGGCACCCTGACAATCCGCTATACGCCCGCCAGCGACATTGCCTATTTCGCCTATTTCGCGCCCTATTCGATGGATCGGCACCACGATCTGATCGCCGAATGCGCCGGAGCGCCGGGCGTATCCTACGAACGGATCGGCGAAACGCTGGATGGGCAGTCGATGGACTACCTCCGCATTGGCGATGGCGACACACAGGTGTGGTTCTATGGCCGGCAGCATCCCGGCGAAACGCAGGCTGAATGGTGGATGGAAGGGATGCTGGAAACGCTGACCGATCCTGCTGATTCCACGGCGCGTGCGTTACTGGGCCGCTGCACGTTCCATATCGTCCCCAATTGCAATCCCGATGGATCGCGCCGGGGACATTTGCGGACCAATGCGGTCGGCACCAACCTCAACCGCGAATGGGCCGAACCTTCGGCGGAACGATCGCCCGAAGTGTTGGCGGTGCTAAGCAAAATGGACGAAACCGGCGTCGATTTCGCGATGGACGTGCATGGCGACGAAGCCATCCCCGCGGTGTTCCTCGCAGGCTACGAGGGCATTCCCGGCCTGACCGATGAACATTACGCGCATTTCACCCGCTACCAGTCGATCCTCGAACGGCGCACGCCCGATTTCCAAACGGCCAAAGGCTACCCCAAATCGGCGGAGGGCACCGCGAACCTTACGATCAGCACCAATCAGGTGGCGCATCGGTTCGGATGCCCCGCCATGACGCTGGAAATGCCGTATAAGGACAATGACGACTGCCCCGATGCGGAACAGAACTGGTCGCCGGAACGCTGCAAGCTGCTGGGGCGCGATTGCCTCGGCGGGTTGCTGGAATTTCTGAAGGATTAAACCAGATTGGCGGGTCCGAATGCGAGGGGAATCAGTTCGCCCAGTTTTAGGCGCACCGTCGTTTCGGAACCGACACATAGAATATCGGGGTCGGTACCGCCCAGCTGCGCCAGTTCGTTCAAGACCTGTCGGCAACGCCCGCACGGGGTGATGGGTTCTACGCCCGGCCCCGTCACCGCGACTGCCATCAATCCGCCGCGTCGCCCGTCCGCCATCGCTTTCGCCACGGCCACCGTTTCCGCACACAGCGCCAGACCGTAGCTGGCATTTTCGATGTTGGTGCCGGTCACGACCGTACCATCGTCGAACAGCAATGCCGCGCCGACGGCGAAATCGGAATAGGGCGCGTAGGCGGATCGGGCTGCCTTGCGCGCGGCCTGTATCAGTTCTTCATCGTTCACGGCTGGACCACCACCCATTCCAGCGGCGTATCCGCCGCTTGTGTCTGCACATGCAGATTGGCCGACCATAACAGCCAGGGCCGCCGGGTATAGGTCGGTGCGAACCGGGTGCGCGTGACCCACAGATTACGGTCCAGCCGCGCCGAAATGCCGTAGGCCGCTTCGAATGCCCGATCGACTTTAAGGATCGCCGGTTTGCCGCTGTGGTTTTCGATTTGGTTGATCAGGGTCGTCAATTCGCTTTCGACCGCCGCGTCGCTGACGCGATTGGGGCATTCCTCCGCCGTCCGGTCGAGCGCGATGACCGGCGGCAGCATCGCCTCAGTGCGCGGTACGATGGTCACGAAGTTGGCCGTCTGCCGATCGGCCAGAATGCACGGATCGAACCGATGGACCGCACCGACGTCCACCCCCGCGCGCCGCGCCGCTGCGAAATTTCGTGCAAACGCCGCGTCGGAATCACCCGCCCCATCGCTCGCGGCGAGGTAGGCGAAATCCGCACCCAGAGCCTTCAGTGTTTCGAAGGCTACCGCGCCGTTTGCCGCCGACACCAGTGCGCCCTGATCGGGGTATTCCGCCTCGTCCGGTGTCCAGTGCTGCAAATCCCACCAGAACCAGGCGCCCACGCCGATGCCGATCAGGGTCAGCGCGGCAGCCAAGCGTAGCAGCCAGTTCGGCTTCCTCCGTCCGCGACCCATCGCCTATCAACCCTTGATGTGAAGGACGCAGATGAGCGTGAACAATCGCCGCGCGGTCGGGAAATCCAGCTCCACCTTGCCCTCCAGACGATCCTGCAGCATTTCCGCCGCGCCGTTGTGAACCCCGCGCCGGGCCATGTCGATCGTCTCGATTTCCGCCGGGGTCGCCTTGCGGATCGCCTGGTAATAGCTGTCGCAGATCGCGAAATATTCGCGGATCTGCCGGCGGAAACGGGCAAGGCCGAGGATCAGCGTTTCCAGTACCGTATCGGCCGTATCCGCAATGGTCAGCGCCAGCCGCCCGTCGCGCACCGCCAGTTCCAGATGATAGGGCCCGTCGTGCCCCTTGGCCGCGGCGCGGACGGGCTTGAAGCTGTTTTCCTCGATCAGATCGTAGATCGCCACGCGCCGTTCCTGTTCGACATCGGCATTGCGCCACAGGATCGTATCCTCGTCCAGCGCGATTTTGGCGATGCGATAATTCGGCATGGGCGGACCCTTCGCAGATGGGCGGGGCCTCGCGCAAGCGTTTCCCAATTCATCCCCGCTATCCACAGTGGCAAAATATAAATACCTCCCCAACCATCCGTCGCGGCACTTGCCCAGTGGCCTTTACGATGCGCAAAAGGGCGTCATGTCGCAAACCGCCATTCTTACCCGCCCCGATCCATCGGAGAGTGCGACCGATACCCTGCCCGGCCGTGCTCTGCCCGCGAATATCGAGGCGGAAGCCGCGTTTCTTGGCGCGGTACTGATCGACAATCGCGTGATCGAAGAACTCGCGACGCCCATCCGCGCAGATCATTTCTTCGAACCGGTGCATCAACGCGTCTACGACCGGATCCTGACCCTGCTCGATCGCAATGCGGTGGTCACGCCGGTCACCCTGAAACCCTACTTCGAAACCGACGAGGCGCTGAAGGAACTGGGCGGGATCACCTATCTCGCGAAGTTGACGGCCGACGGGCAGGGCCTGCTCGCCCCGCGCGAACTGGCCCAGCAGATATACGATCTGGCGCTGCTGCGCGAACTGGTCACGGTCGGGCGTACGCTGGTCGAAGGCGCGCTGGACACATCCGTCGACGTTGCCCCGATGCAGCAGATCGAAGAAGCGGAGGCCAGCCTGTTCAAGGTTGCCGAAGGCGCCGGCGGGCAGAGCGAGGCCGCGTCCTTCTCCACCGCCTCGCAAAAGGCGCTGGGCATGATCGAGAGCGCGATCAACTCCGGTGGCAATATCTCGGGCAAGACCACCGGCCTTACCAGCATCAACCAGAAGATCGGCGGGTTGCACGACAGCGATCTCATCATTCTGGCCGGACGGCCGGGCATGGGCAAGACCAGCCTCGTCACCAATATCGCGTTCAATTGCGCGGACCGGCTGCTGCGCGACAAGGCGGACGAGATCGAGGACAGCGTCGGCGCAGGCGTCGCCTTCTTCAGCCTGGAGATGAGCGCCGATCAGCTCGCCACGCGCATCCTGTCCGAACAGGCCGGCATATCGTCCGAAGCGCTGCGCATGGGCAAGATCAGCCGCGAGGATTTCCAGCAATTGAGCTTCGCCAGCCAGCGTTTGGCCGAACTGCCGCTGTATATCGACGATACGCCGGCACTTTCCATCGCCGCGCTGCGCACCCGCGCGCGGCGGTTGAAGCGCAAGCACGATATCGGCCTGATCATCGTCGATTACCTGCAACTGCTACAGGGTTCGGGCCGCGCGAACGACAACCGCGTCAACGAGATCTCCGAGATCAGCCGGGGTCTGAAAACGTTGGCGAAAGAACTGGAAGTGCCCGTCATCGCCCTGTCGCAGCTCAGCCGGGCGGTCGAACAGCGCGAGGACAAGACGCCCATGCTGTCGGACCTGCGCGAATCGGGCTCGATCGAGCAGGACGCCGACATGGTCTGGTTCGTCTATCGCGAAGATTACTACGTGCAGGCGAAGGAACCCAAACGCCCGATCGAAACCGACGACCAGAGCGTGCATGACGCGCACACCGCCTGGATGGCGCAAATGGAACGGGTGTTCGGCCTCGCTGAGCTGGTGGTCGCCAAACAGCGCCATGGATCCACCGGCAAGGTCCGCCTGAAATTCGAAGCGCGGATTACCAAATTCTCCGATCTGGCCGACGACGATCCGCGCGCGGGTTACGACAATTCGCTCTAGTCGTCGTCCGCATCGTCCGGCGTGTCCACATCGACATTCAGGCGCCGCGTGACGGTGTAATCCACCGTCGACACCATCGACCAGCCGAGCCACCATTTGAACAGCGTCCACGGATTGCGCCGTTCGCGGTGCAGCTTGGGCGTCACATGCACCGATGCTTCCTGCATCCGGTCGATCAGGCTGCGCATGCATTCGGCGAACCCTTCGTCTTCGAACCGGAACATCAATTCCAGATTGAGGCGCAGCGATCGGTGGTCGAAATTGGAACTGCCGAAATAGACGACATCGTCGATCACAACCAGTTTCATATGCAGCTTGGTCGGCTGGAATTCGTAGATAGCCGCGCCCTTGCGCAGCATCCGCCCGTATGTTGCACGCGCCGCGGCGATCGTCGCATCATTGTCGGATTTGCCGGCCATGATCAGCCGCGCATCGCCGCGCTTCGCCAGTTTGCGGATGAGGCGGCGGATACTGCGCGGGGGGGAGAAATAGGCCATGACCATGTCCAGCCGCCGCCCCTTCGCCAAATCGCGCTTCACCGCCTGGACCCAGTTGTTGGAACTGCGCGTCGGCCCGCCGATGGTCAGGCGGGCGGCTTTGTCGCCCGGCTCCCAATCCTCGATCAGGCGGCGGATCGCGCGAAATTGCGTATCCTCGTCGCGCGCATATTTGGCGAACTGGCGATACCATTTGAGGAGATCGTCCACCACCGGGCCGGTCATCTTTACGCCCAGATCGGTCCAGCCATTATCCGGTGGCGGATTGAAATAATGGTCCGATATGTTGAACCCGCCGACCATCGCCACCGTCTCGTCCGACACGCAGATCTTCTGATGGTTGCGGATGAGATAGCGGCGCGTTTTCTTGGGGCTGAAGATCGAAAAGCTGCCGCCCGCCTCGATGATCGGTTCGAAGAACGGCGGCTTTGCGTCGGTGCCGAACCGGTCGACGATCAGTTGCACCTTCACCCCGCGTTCCGATGCGGCCACGATCCGGTCGCGCACCTGCGTGCCCGCCTTGTCCGACTGAAACATGTAATAGAACAGATGCAGCGTATGCTTCGTATCGTCGATCAGGTCGCACAGCGCATCCAGCCGGTGTTCGCCATTGGGATAGATCGTCAGATCGTGTCCCGCCGCGGTCAGCGACAGCGGCTCGGCATGACGGTATTTTTCGGGATCGGGGGAGAGAATGTCACCTTCGACATCGGTTTCGAATACGGGCAACCGGCGGCTCCTAATAGTGATCTTCGTCGTGAAAGGAATAGCCTGTATACAGGGCGCGACATGAATGGGCACCCACCCGCCAATCTTGACTTTAAGGCCGGTGCCGCCTATTCACCCTGCCAATTCCTTACAACTTTCAGCCTATCGGAGTGCCCATGGCGCGCGTTACCGTCGAAGATTGCGTAGACAAAGTTCCCAACCGGTTCGACCTGGTGCTGTATGCCGCCGAACGCGCACGGGAAATCTCGGGCGGTGCGGATCTGACCGTGGATCGCGATCGCGACAAGAACCCTGTCGTTGCCTTGCGCGAAGTGGCCGAACAGACGATCAAGCCGAAGGATCTGAAAGAAAGCGTCATCACAGGCTTGCAGAAAATCCTGCCCGACGACGAAGATGAAGCGGATGAAGTTTCTTCCCTAAGCCAATCGGCCGAGGCATTGCGGATTACCGCTTCGGCACCGGCGCGGTCCACATCGATCGGCGGCGATTACGACGGCTGATCGCGTTTACACCCAATGAAAAAGGGGCCGCTCCAGCAATGGAAGCGGCCCCTTTTCTTCGGGGGCAAATCTGGTCGCGCTTATGTCCCGCGGCCGGTTTTTTCCTGCAGTTCGTCGATCTTCTCGGACGCCTGCGCCTTTGTCAGCTTTTCGTCGTAGGCGTTGGGTTCGCCCGCCTCTTCCGCCAACGTCTTGAGATAGCTCGCCTGTGCGCCGGTCATCTTTTCATCGCCGGTGGTCCAGTTTTCAGGATCCTTGACGGCGTTCGACTTGGGATCGGTTTTGGGCGAGGCAGTGGGTTCGGGTGCGGACATGATAATACTCCTTTGCCGAACAACCGCCGGGTTCTCGCTCTGTTCCCGGTCGACAGACATTTTGCGCAACCTATACTCGCGCCGCGCGAGGGGGGTTTGTCATGAACGATCTGACGGAGGGTATCGGGGATGCGGTGATCGGCGCGGCCGCTGCCCGGTCGGTCGAGCCGAACCACGACGGCGACCGCATGGCGGCGGATGCGCGTGAAGATGCAGGACTATGCCTCAATTGCGGCACCGGGCTACGTGGCACGCATTGCCATGGCTGCGGGCAGAGCGCACATGTCCACCGAACGCTGGGGGCGTTCTTCCACGATCTGCTTCATGGCGTGCTTCATTTCGAAGGGAAGATCTGGCGCACCTTGCCGATGCTGATATGGCAGCCGGGTCGGTTGACGCGCGAATATATCGACGGTGCGCGCGCCCGTTATGTCAGTCCGATCGCGATGTTCCTGTTCGTGGCATTCCTGACCTTCGCCGCGTGGAACATGCTGGGTGGGGCCATCGAAATCGGCGACGCCGATCCGGAAGCGGAAGTCGAGCTTGCCGAAACGATAGATGCCGCTCGCGAGGAGCTGGCGAAAGCGCAGGCGGCATTGGCCGAACCCGGACTTTCCGGCCCGCAGCAAAGCATATTGCAAGCGGACGTCGACACGGCAGCGAACCAGTTGCGGGTGTTGGAAGGCATCCATGCGAGCTTGTTCGGCGAGGCCGAAGAGCAGCCTGCGCAGGAGGAAAACGCGGTCGAGATGGGGCGCGATCTCTCGGCAGGCTTTGCCGACGGGCTCGCCGGAAAGGGCGCGGCGTCAGAGAGCGAAACCGCGATCGAGGCGGCGCTTCGAAGGGCGCAGCAAAACCTGCAACTGACGATCTATAAGTTGCAGACGAATGCCTACAAGTTCAGCTGGATCCTGATCCCCTTGAGCGTACCGTTCGTATGGCTGCTGTTCGCGTTCACCCGGCGGTTCCGCGCCTACGACCATACGGTTTTCGCCACCTACTCGATCACGTTCATGACCGCGCTCGTGGCGATCGCAAGCGTATTCGGCTATTTCGGAATGGGGCCGGTCGCCGCCATCATGCTGTTTTATGCGCCGTTCCATATGTACCGCCAGTTGCGAGGAACCTATGATCTCGGCCGGTTTGCAGCCATCTGGCGAATGCTGCTGTTGAGCCTGTTCGCATGGTTTGCGATTGCGTTGTTCCTGATCATTCTCAGCGTCATGGTTGCTTGACCACGTAAAAAAAAAGGGCGACCCGTCGGCCGCCCTCCATATCAATGCGAAAGTCGGTTTACGCCCCTTGCGGTGCCGCCCCGCCCCCGCTCGATCCTGCGCCGCCGAAGCGTTTGCCCGATTTGGGAATAGTCGACCCCGTCACCGGCTTCACAGCGCCCGGTCCCTTGGGTTGGTCGGGACGGTCGAGTTTGCCATCTTCCATCAGCTGGTTGATCTCGTCGCCGGTCAGCGTTTCGAATTCCAGCATAGCCTGCGCCAGCAGATGCAGCTTGTCTTCCTGATCCTTCAGAACGTCGGTTGCACGACCGTGGGCGCCTTCGACCAATCCCTTGATTTCCGCGTCGATAAGCTTGTTGGTCTCTGCGCCACCCATCGTGCGGGCGGACTGGCCCATACCAAGGTAGCCTTCCTGCTGCTGTTCGTATTGCAGTGGGCCCAACTTGTCCGACATGCCCCATTTGGTGACCATGTTACGGGCCAGATCGGTCGCGTATTGGATGTCCGACGACGCCCCGCTTGATACCTTGTCGTAGCCGAAAATGATTTCCTCCGCCACGCGGCCACCCATCGCCACGGCAA
>JBASAR010000085.1:0-3098 GCA_049650705.1 Pontixanthobacter sp.
CTACGCTGGGGCTCGCCGCCAGCTTCACCCGCGCGCGCAATCTGGAAGGGGTCGGCGCGTCGAAATTCGGCACCGTGTTCATCTTCCTGCTGGTCGCCATCATCGGGACGAAGATGGACATCCTCAAAATCGCCGAAGCGCCGGCGTTCATGGCGATCGGCCTCATCTGGATGGTCATCCATTCCGCGTTGATGATCATCGTCGCGCGTATCATCCGCGCGCCGTTTTTCTTCGTGGCCGTGGGGAGCAAGGCGAATGTCGGAGGGGCGGCAAGCGCGCCGGTCGTGGCTGCCGCCTTCCATCCTGCTTTGGCACCCGTCGGCGTGTTGTTGGCGGTGTTGGGCTACGCCGTAGGTACCTATGGCGCGATCCTGTGCGCGACCTGGATGGCCCAAATCGGATAGAGCAAACGGATAAAGCGTTCGCCCGATTGGTTTCGGATGCAGAACCCGCTAGACCCGCTGCAAATCACGAACAGTTTGCAGGAGATAGTCGATGCGTCATGTGGATCATGTCATGGTGGGCGGTAGCACCGCGACGAACGGCAGAACGCACAAGATCTGGAACCCTTCGACGGGCGAGGTTCAGGCCGAGGTACCGTTGGGCGATGCCGCCCTGCTCGACCGCGCCGTCGAAGCCGCCAAAAAGGTCCAGCCCGAATGGGCCGCCATGAACCCGCAGAAACGTGCCCGCGTGATGTTCCGGTACAAGGAACTGATCGAGGCGAACATGCAGGAACTGGCCGAACTGCTGTCCAGCGAACATGGCAAGGTCGTCGACGATGCGAAGGGCGACGTGCAGCGCGGGCTGGAAGTGATCGAATATGCCTGCGGCATTCCGCAGGTGCTGAAGGGCGAATATACCCAAGGGGCCGGGCCGGGCATCGATGTCTATTCCATGCGTCAGCCATTGGGCATCGGCGCGGGCATCACGCCGTTCAACTTCCCCGCGATGATCCCGATGTGGATGTTCGGCATGGCGATCGCCGCGGGCAATGCCTTCATTCTGAAGCCCTCCGAACGCGACCCCAGCGTGCCCGTACGGCTGGCCGAACTGTTCCTGGAAGCGGGCGCGCCCGAAGGGCTTTTACAGGTCGTCCATGGCGACAAGGAAATGGTCGACGCGATCCTCGATCATCGCGACATTGCCGCCGTCAGCTTCGTGGGTTCCAGCGACATCGCGCATTACGTCTACAAACGCGGCGTCGATAACGGCAAGCGCGTGCAGGCGATGGGCGGCGCGAAGAATCACGGCATCGTCATGCCCGACGCCGATCTCGACATGGTGGTGAACGATCTGGCGGGTGCCGCTTTCGGCAGCGCGGGCGAACGCTGCATGGCCCTGCCGGTGGTGGTGCCCGTGGGCGAGGATACGGCAGAGCGGTTGCGCGAAAAGCTGATCCCCGCGATCAACGCACTCAATATCGGCGTCTCCAACGATCCCGACGCGCATTATGGTCCGGTCGTGACGCCGGAGCACAAGGCGCGCATCGAAGGTTGGATCGATACGGCGGAGAAAGAGGGCGCGGAAGTCGTCATCGACGGTCGCGGTTTCTCGCTGCAAGGGCACGAGGACGGCTTCTTCGTCGGCCCCACCCTGCTCGACCGCGTGACCACCAAAATGGAAAGCTACAGGGAAGAAATCTTCGGCCCCGTCCTGCAGATCGTTCGCGCCAAGGATTTCGAGGAAGCGGTGCGGCTGCCCTCCGACCATCAATATGGCAACGGCGTCGCGATCTTCACCCGCAACGGTCATGCTGCGCGCGAATTCGCCAGCCGTGTGCAGGTCGGCATGGTCGGTATAAACGTGCCGATCCCCGTGCCCGTCAGCTATCACAGCTTCGGCGGCTGGAAACGCAGCGCGTTCGGCGACACGAACCAATACGGCACCGAAGGGCTGAAATTCTGGACCAAGGTCAAGACCGTCACGCAACGCTGGCCCGATGGCAGCGCGGACGGCAGCGACGAGAATGCCTTCGTCATTCCTACGATGGGGTAGGCTGCCCGTGCTGCGTTTCCTGCTCGCGCTGCTGGTTGCTTGCATTCTGGCAGGTGGGGCCGCGGCGCAGGAAAGGCGCGTCGCGCTGACATTCGACGATGTGCCGCGCGAGGCTGGTGCGTTTCTCGACCCCGGCGAACGCACGGCTAGATTGATCGCGGCATTGAAGAAGGCCGAGGTCGAACAGGCCGCGTTCTTCGTCGCGCCCGGCAATCTGGAAAAACCCGACGGCGCCGATGGGGAAGCGCATATCGACGCTTACGTCGCGGCGGGGCACGTGATCGCCAATCACAGCTTCAGCCATTCGCATCTTCGGACTTCGACAGCGGAGGACTACCTCGCCAATATGGACCGCGCGCAAACGTGGCTGGCCAGACGGGCCGGGACGCGGCCATGGTTCCGCTTTCCTTATCTGGATGCGGGCGCACGCGACAAGGTGAAGCGCGATGCGGTGCGCGCCGGTCTGACGGCCCGCGGCCTACGCAACGGATACGTCACCGCCGACGGGTCCGACTGGCATCTGGAACAATTGACGTTGGATGCGGCAGCGACCGGCAAGGCGATGGACATGAACGTGCTGCGCCGCCTCTATGTCGGTTCGCAAATGAGCGGCCTTGAATATCACGACGAACTCGCCCGCCTCACGCTCGGCCGGTCCCCCGCCCATGTGCTGCTTCTCCATGAAACCGATCTTGCTGCGCTGTTTCTTGGCGATCTGGTTGCCGAAATGCGACGCCGGGGCTGGACTATCATCACTGCCGACGAAGCGTATGAAGACCCCATGAATATCGCGATGCCGGACGTGCCCTATGCCTATGGTACGCTGATCGGATCGATGGCGTGGGAGGCGGACATACCCCCGCCCCTGTCGCCGACCTGGATGGGCACCGGCACCATGACCCATTTGTTCGAAACCCGCGTCGTAAAGGACCGATAATGCGCCAATACGCTATCCTCGCCGCCCCGCTCTGCCTGATCGCCTGTTCGCAGGAGCCAGACACTCCGGTCCTCGAAAGTGAAGTCGTCGCCGACGTTTCCGTGGATGAAGCGGTGTTGACGCCGGGGGAACAGTCGCTCGCCGATCCGACCGCCGAAGGTCC
>JBASAR010000086.1:0-16664 GCA_049650705.1 Pontixanthobacter sp.
TTTTGCCGCCGGTCGGTAAAGATCGGCAAAGTAATCGATCCCATTACCGAGACAGTGTCACCAAAATCGGGATTGCGGCGACCATAGGTAACGCTCACTCCAAAATCTGGCCGTTTTCCGGCTCGGGCGAGTTCGATCTCAGCTTCGGCGCGACCCCGCTCGGCATCCGCCAATAAAAGTTCAGGGTTTGTGTCCAGCTGGAACCGTAGTTGCTCCGCATTCAGCTCGGCTGTCGGAGCCTGGCCCCGTGCAATCGGCTCTTCAATTGGCATGTAGCGTGCAATCATCGCCTGCGCAGCTTCGCGTTCTGCCTCGATCGCAGTGATTGCATCCTCGATACCAAGTAGCTCACGACGGATTGCCAAGCTTTCGGCCGGGCGTGCCGAACCCGAGGCAACGGCGCTGGTGGCTACCGGAACATAATTGCTCAAATCAGCTAGCGCAGCGCGGGCAAGATCATGACGCTCCTGCGCATAATACAGATTGACCCAAGCCGTTCCAGCTCCGGCGAGAAGTTCCCGCTGCGCCATACCAAGGCGTGCCTCGGCCAGACGAACTTCGGAATTAGCGACGCCGAACCGGGCCCGACGCCGGGCAAGATTGGGGATCTCTTGTTCGACCCCAACTGCAATCTGCGATGGGAGCTGCCGATCGATATTGAACGCGGCAGGACCCGTCACCGGGAGGTTCATGATGCCCGCGCGAATGCGCGGATCGGGCAGCTCGTCGGCGGCGCCTGCCGCATCACGTCTACCTTCAATCCGTAAAGCCCCAGCCTTCAAAAGAGGTTGCTCTGCCCGTGCTGCTGCAAGCGTTTCCTCGTAACCGACCGACTGCGCGTGCGCAGTAGATGCGACCAGCAGCGCCGAAACCGGCACCAAACCAATTCGCCAATCCATAATTCTCACTCGTTCTAAGCGAGCCGACCAGACACGGCAGAAGCAACCGCAGTCATTCAACCGCGACCTTCGCCTGTTCGACCGTCAAGCCTGTGAACAGCGCAGCGCGCTGTCCGAAAAAACTAAACGGAGAGAATGATTTGTGGAGGAGGAGATTCCGGAAGGAGAGGTTCGCTTTCCAGACGAACGACGGTAGCGGAGAGATAGAGAGGTGGAAAAGGAAGGTGCACAATAGCGGACTCTTGATCGCCAGAGAGAGCGAGCGGGGGCACGCAGTTCATCGCGACGAGACACTCAAGTGTCATGCCCGAACACGATCCCTTCGTATCTGAAGGTTCTTTCGCCGCATCCATCTGCTCAGGCATCATTTCCGCCATTTCCGCGCAGTCGGCCATCTCGGTGGATTCGGTCTGCGGCACAGCGGCCTGCGCCGCGACCTGGACGAAAAGTCCGAAGCTGAAACAGAGCAAGGTCAAGGCGCGAACAAACTTCACTTCGCCGCAGTAGTCTAGCGTCCTTCTATGTGCAAGTCGGTCGCGCTGATCCACCGACACTTCTCTCCTTCAATAAAACCTTACCTTCAGCGAGAAAGTTTTCTCCGGCGACCTCTGTTGCTGGAAACTGGGGTCACGCCAGTGCCAATCAGCACGAGAAGTAAAGTTCCTCAAACGATCATGTGATTAACGCGAAGTCTCGGGAGTGTGTCGCGCCATCGAGGTCAAAACCCCATAATCAGCTTTCAGCGATAGCGGGCCGCATGTCGGACGAACGCTGGCTGAGGCGAAAACCGACCATCAGCGCGAACAATACCATCAGTTGAACCCCAATAGTTTCCATAGTTGGGAAGAAGCCGACTTCAACGAAACGCGGTAAGCCGGCAACAAGGGTGGCTGGAAGCATGCCAGCTTCCTGAAACGCGCCTATGCCCTTTCCGGCGAGGATCACGGCCAAGATTGCGATCAAAACAGCACTGTATTTGAAGAACTTGGTAATCGGCAGTTTACGGCTGTAGCGCAGCATCGCCCAGGCGATAAACCCGAGCAAGACAACCGCAGTCGAGGCGCCTGCAAAGATTGGCCCGCTACTCTGTGGGTTCCAAAGCGCAGCGTAGAAAATGATAGTCTCGAATGCTTCGCGGTAGACGACTACGAAAGAAAGCGTGAATAGAAACCAAGCTGACCCTCGAGAAAGCGCCTTGCCCATTTTTTCTTGAATATAGCGCCGCCATTCCTCGGCCTGGGATTTGCCGTGCATCCAGATACCGACCGATACGAGAATGACAGCCGCAAGCAGCGCGCCGATCCCTTCGGTCATCTCACGGCTCGCGCCGCTGATGCTGACAAAATAGGTCGCCACGATCCATGTCGCGACCCCTGCCAAGAGGGCGGCGATCCAACCGCCGTGAACATAAGGCAGCACCTCGTTGCGCTGCGACTTTTTCACAAAGGCGATCATCGCAATAATCACGAGAAGCGCCTCAATCCCCTCGCGCAGCAGTATGGTGAACGCACCGAGAAAAGTTGATATCTTGCTAGCAGCTTCGGGGGCAAGAGCCGCCTCGGCTCTTGCAAGCAGAGCATCGATGCTTGCCAGCTGCTGCCGCAGTTCGTCCGGATTCGCCCCGGACTCTATTCCGGCCCGAAATTCTCCGAGTGCCTGTTCGACCTCTCGCATCAAACCGCCATCGCGTGTCGCAAGAAGGGCCTCTATAGGCTCGAACCCATCGAGATAGGCAGACAGGGCAAGCTGCCGCGCTTCCTCACGGTTGCCTGTCTGATAGATTGAAAGGCTGCGATCAAGCGTCTCGCGAACGAAGTCGAGTGAACCGACGCCATTTACCTGCCCTACCGCATCGGGATTGGCGCGGAGATAGGACATGACGGCGAATGCACGGTCTTCGCCGATCTGCTCGGCCAGGCTCTCCGATGTAAGGCTAGCAAGCGTCTCGAGATCGGGGACGAGCTGGCGTAAGTCATCATCCTCACGCCAGATACGCTCGCCTTTAGCCACGTCTTCAAAAGCAATGCTGCCCGCATAGAATGCAAGCGCCCAGCGATCGTCGTCGGGCAGCGATGCGAAGCTGGCCATAGACGTTCCTTCCAGGCCCTGTGTGATGACCTGGTAAAGACCAAACGCACTACGCTGCCGCGCCCTGTCGATGTTGGTAAAGTCGATCGGCGGCGGATCGAGCGCCTGTATTGCGGATGGCGGAGAGTTTCCTGCCGCGCCGTGGCACGAAGCACAGTTCTGCGCGAAGAGAGTGCGGGCACGGTCAAGATCTGGAACCTGCGAAGGCGCGAGCGGCACGGGGTAGGCTGTCAGCAACGAGCCTGCCAGCGCGCGCGCAAAGCGCGATACGCGCGCGGCGGGTTCTTTTTTTGTGATTAGAGCACGAAGCTGCTCCGATTGACGCTTGAGTGTTCGATTGCTCTCGGTGTCCGGAAGCGCTGCGACCTGCCGCACCACGACATCGGAAAACTCCACCATTTCGCGATATTCGAATTCGTCGACGACACGTCCGTCGGAAACCGCAGAAGCATAGTCAACCGCGATATAATCGAGCAAACGCCATGTGGTCCGAACATCGGGTTCTTCCGCCTGCGCGGTTGCAGACAGAATTAGCACAAGCGTCAACACAATGAGCTTGACTGCGGAAAGGACAGTGGCGGCGGCGATGCGATGCATAATGAAGCTGGTATCTAAATTGCAACTAATTCGCAATAGCAAAGATGTGGCTGACTGTGGTAGCAAAGGTCAAGCGCGGCGTGTTGCTCACATCAATCCATGGACACGCACGAATTTCAGTAACTACGCTGGCCGAAGTTCTCCACGTGCCTGCCTGAAAACCTCAAAGCTTCCCCATATTGCGAGCCCGGCCATAATACCGGCGACAACCAGGTCTGGCCACGCACTGCCTGTGCCAAAGACACCTACTGCCGCCGCGAGGACTGCGATGTTGCCGATCGCGTCATTGCGCGAACAGATCCAGACCGACCGCATATTCGCATCGCCCGAACGATAGCGGAACAACATGGCGGCGACGGCTAGATTTACCGCTAGTGCCAGGGATCCGACAATGCCCATCGTGCCTGCATCTGGCGACGCACCTGCAAAGAAGCCCCAGATCGCAGAACCGAGCACCCAGATACCGAAAGCCAGCATGGTTGCCGCCTTCGCCAGGGCTGCGCGAGCCCGCCATACGATAGCCATCCCTGCGACACCGAGGCTGATGGCGTAGTTCGCCGAATCGCCAAGAAAGTCGAGCGCGTCGGCTTGGAGAGCGCGGGAATCCGCAGCGAGTCCTGCTACGATTTCTACCGCGAACATGGTCCCATTAAGAGCTAAAGCGAGCCAAAGGACGCGGCGCCAGGTCGGATCGTTGTGAGCGTTTCCAACGTCGTCAGGACCGCAACAGTTTTTTGCCATTCACTCGACTCCTTGTGCGAGAGTAGCTTATGCACCCTGTAGCCACTACAAGGTCAAGCGCTCTAAGGAGAACAGTCATGCGGATCGGTGAACTTGCTCGGGCGACCGGCGTAAAAACGGAAACTATTCGCTATTATGAGCGCGAGGGCATTCTTGCGGCTCCACCGCGCACGCAGGCCAACTATCGCGATTACGGACCCAACGAGACTTCCCGGCTGCATTTCATACGACGCGCGAGAAATCTCGGCTTCTCAATGGCGCAGGTTCGCGAGCTCCTCGATCTGGCAGACGACAAATCACAGTCCTGTGCTGAAGTAGACGTCCTGACCCGCACGCATCTGTTCGAAGTTGATCGCAAGATTGCCGAACTGAAATCGCTCAGGACTGAATTGAGCCGAATGCTTGAAAACTGCGAGCAGGGCGCCATCGGCGATTGCCTGATCGTCGAAGCACTTGCCCAGCAGCCGAAAGAGGTTGCGCCATGACCTTTGCGGTCTTGGTAGCTTGAACACTCTTAGAAGGTGCAGTGGGCTTGCATGGTCGCCACTTCATGCAGCGCCGTGAAAAGCCTTGGCATGAACGATGGATAGTTCATCGGTGAATGCCAAGCACATCGCAGAGGCACATACCGCTCTTGCAGCTTAACGGTTTTTCACAGCAACGCAGCTGTATGCCGCGCCCATCAACATCGTGCGATAATTCCGCACACGCAAATATCGCCGAGCAGCTTTCCAAGGCTGGAAGTCCTCATAGTCTCTGCTCACCCCGAATGGACTGCTCAGCCAAATGGCCGCATGGACCAGCCAATCAGGCCAACGATCCGGTTTCTACAGACCCATGAGGCCGAACCGAGCCCCGGGCTCAAGGGATGACGAGATCTGCTTGATCACGTCTGCGTATCCCGGCACCATTTCCAGACCGAAGGTGGAGAGCACCACGTCGGTCCTTTCGGGCAACGGCCACTTCTCGACGTCGGCGCAAATCACTTCGATGTTCTTCCATCCGGCTTCGTAGATCTTCGCCTGAGCTTGTTCCAACATAGCCGAGGAGAGATCCACGCCGATAATTCTGCCTTTGCTTCCGACAGCGTTTTGTAGATATTCGAAGTTGACACCCGTGCCGCAGCACAGATCAACAACCGTATCGCCACAGCGCAGATCGAGTTGCCGGATAAGCCGACGACGATGTCGCTCCAAACCCAAAAGTTTGAATTGAACAAGCATCAGATCGTATCGGGATGCGATCCTATCATAGAGCGCACGCGCTTCCGATTTCGACAGCACGCTCATATTAGCATTGCCTGTGCTGTTCCCACTCTAGCATCCGAAACGCGAGCGCAGACGCTACTCAAAAACTTCGAGTAGGCGCGGGCCTTAATCCATGCGGGAGCGATCACGCAGTTAGTCATCGTTGGTCGATCCAGTTCAGAACCGCCATCTTGCGGATCGACATATCCGCCATCGTATAACCAATCCCGCCAGTCCCTAATCCGGACTGCTTCAGACCTGCGAACGGCATCCAATCCACGCGAAATGCGGTGTGATCGTTCACCAGTATCGTCGAACCTGCCAGCGTTTCGATGCAATGATTGGCGACAGACAGGCGATCGGTGAAAACTGCTGCCTGGAAGGCATAGGGCAGAGCATTCGCTTGCTTGATCGCTTCGTCGATCTCGTCATAGCCATACACGCAGATCACCGGGCCGAATATCTCTTGGTTGGACACCTTCGCATCAACAGGAGGATTCACGATCACAGTTGGCTCGAAAATCGTGTCGCCGATCCGTTGCCCTCCCGCTACAAGCGTCCCGCCGCCCTTTACGGCTTCATCGACCCAACGCTCGACACGCCCGACTTCGGCAGACCTGATTAACGGGCCGCATTCGGTATCGGGATCGGCCGGATCGCCCACGACCAGTCCCTCAGCGGCCACGCCCAGTTCGTCAGCGAAGTCC
This sequence comes from Pontixanthobacter sp., assembly GCA_049650705.1. Classification (GTDB taxonomy): domain Bacteria; phylum Pseudomonadota; class Alphaproteobacteria; order Sphingomonadales; family Sphingomonadaceae; genus Pontixanthobacter. The sequence continues at coordinate 6,280 of JBASAR010000086.1, forward strand.
TGAAGCTCGTCAGTAGGGACGAACACGCGCTGCACAGATACACAGACTTGTCCCGAATGGTAGAAACCGCCTTTCAATAATGAGGCGATCAGCGGCTTACGTTCGACCTCCCGGTCCACGATCACCGGCGCAGCACCGCCATGCTCAAGGGCGACACGGGTGCCAGGTGCCAGTTGGGAACGGAGCATCCAGCCGATCTTCGCCGACCCGATGAACGAAAAGAACGCCGTGCGTGGATCGGTCACCATCTTTTGCGCAACATCGTTGCTACAGGGGGCGAACCGGCACCATGGCTCGGGCAGTCCCGCTTCGTAGAGGATATTCACGAAGCTCTGACACGACAATGGCGTTTCCAGCGCCGGCTTGATGACAACAGGGCAGCCGACTGCCACCGCCGGGCCGACTTGATGGACAATCAGATTTAGGGGATGATTGAAGGCCGAGATCGCCACGACAGGTCCAATTGGTTCGCGGAACGTATACGCTGTCCTTCCTGCGCCAGCGTCTGTTAGGTCCATGGGAACTTCCTTGCCGCCATCACCGAACAGCTCGTGGACGCAGAGTTCGACGCCGTTGATCGCACGCTGTGTTTCAACACGCGCATCCGTCAGGGGTTTGCCGCCCTCCCTGACGATCTGAACCGCCAAATCTTCCGCTCGTTCGCGCATGAGATCGGTAGCGCGCTGAAGGATGGCAATACGCTCGGGCACCGGAAGCCAAGCACTCCGGTCACGATGGAGCGACTGCGCTTCGTTCAACCATTTATCGATTTCAAGCCAGTCGATTAGCGGCACTTCTGCAATGGGCTCGCCGTCGAACGGATTGTGAACGATCGTCTTCATAGCTCACACACCTTTGCGCCGAGTTCATCAATCAGCACTTTCTTGTTCTCGGAATAGTCGACGGGCAGGTCGACAAGATGCACGCCGCCGGCGTCGAATGCAGCGTTCAGGACCGATACAAGATCCCGGCTCCGCTCGACCCGGTGACCGGTGGCTCCATAGCTTTGTGCGTAAGTGACAAAGTCGGGATTGGAAAAGGTCAAGCCGTAGTCCGGAAAGCCAAGTTGGTCCTGCTTCCAGCGGATCATCCCGTATGCTGCATCGTTCAGAACGAGAACGACGAGGTTCAGTCCTAGCCTGACAGCAGTTTCCAGTTCCTGCGAGTTCATCATGAAGCCGCCATCGCCACACACAGCAAGGACCCTGCGCCCGGGCGATAACATTGCCGCCATCATGGCGGACGGAAGGCCCGCGCCCATCGTCGCCAATGCATTGTCCAGCAGGATGGTGCCAGGCTCGTGCGCGATGTAGTTTCGAGCAAACCAAATTTTGTAGATGCCGTTGTCGAGCGCGACGATATCATCGCGTGCCATTACACTGCGAACGTCGGCAACGACGCGTTGGGGGACCATCGGAAAACGCTCGTCGTCGCTGGTTTCGGAGATGTGCGATGCAATCTCGTGATGCAGGGCGGTGTAATAGCTGCGGTCGCACTGCAGCTTGCCATCCAGGCGGTTTCCAAGCCGCTCGACCGATCCGGCGATGTCGCCGATGACCTCGAGCTGCGGGAAGTAGACCTGATCGACTTCGGCCGCCTTGTAATTGATATGGATGACGGTCTGCCCGCCAGGCTCCATGAAGAAGGGAGGCTTTTCAACCACGTCGTGACCGATATTGACGATCAGATCGGCCTTTTCGATCGCGCAGTGAACATAATCGCCCGACGATAGCGCCGCGGTGCCCAAGTAAAGATCGCTATCTTCATCGACCACGCCTTTACCCATCTGGGTGTCGAAAAAGGGAAAGCCGGTATCGGCCACAAATTTTCGCAACGCCTTCGAAGCGCGACGGCGGTTCGCTCCCGCTCCGATTAATAGCAAGGGCCGCTGTGCAGCAAGAATACGCCGGGCCGCTTCATCCAGGGCTGCGTCGCCGGCAACGGCATAGCGCCTGTCATGAGGCGGTATGACTGGCTCTACCGTTTCTTCTTCTGCGATATCTTCGGGTAGTTCGAGCAGAACGGCACCGGGCCTTTCTTCCTGCGCGAGACGAAATCCTTCACGAACGAGCGAGGGAATGCGGTTGCCGTTCACGATTTGTGTTGATGATTTGCACAGCGGCCTGAACAGAGAAACCACATCCACGATCTGGAATTGGGCCTGTTTCGATGTCTTGATCGGTTTCTGACCTGTGATCATGATAAGTGGAAAGGCCCCCAGAGCGGCATAGGCCGCAGGAGTGGTCAGATTGGTCGCACCAGGCCCAAGGGTCGCTAGGCAAACGCCTGCCTTGCCGGTTAGGCGGCCATAAGTCGCCGCCATGAAGCCCGCGCCTTGTTCGTGCCGGGCGAGAACCAAATTAATGGAAGAGGTTCTAAGCGATTCCAGTAGATCCAGATTTTCTTCGCCTGGAACCGCGAAAATATGTTCGACGCTCTCGGCCTCGAGGGCGGCGACCATGAGATCGGATGCTTTCATTCTGACTTCCCTCAATTCTATAGTTACGGGCGCTGCAACTGCGATTACCTTGCCTGCTTTCGGCGGTGGATGTGCTGCATTAGCTATTCAATGGTTGTGACCGTCGGCATGGTCGGGATTATCCTCGACATGATGGTCCGGAATAACATCCGGATCACAGTCCGTTGCTAGACAGGCTTCGAACGTCGCATGGGCGATGGCGTGCTGAGTCTCGAGCATGACGCGTGCCTTTGTCTTCACATCTTCGAAAGCCTCAAGGGAATGCCCGGAAGGAACAATGTGCGCCTCAAGCGCACGATGATGCTCGCTTATGCTCCAGACATGGACATGATGGATGTCCGCTACGCCATGGGTATCGCGAAGGTCGCTTACGATGCGGTCGAACTCGCTCTCATCCGGCACAGCGCCCATCAAGAGCCGCACCGTGCGAGGCAACAGAGTGACACCCTGCCATATCACATAGACAGCGATGATCACGGTGATGATCAGATCGGCGATGTAGAGTTCGTATAGCAGGATAAGCGCGCCAGCCACGATCACACCGACCGAGGCAAGCGCGTCGGAAACGTTGTGCAGGAAGGCCGCCTTCATATTCAGACTGTTCTTCGAACCGGCATAGACCATAACCGCCGTCACCACATCGATCACCAGCGCTATTCCGGCGACCCAGATTACGGTCCAGCCCGCAACCGGTTGCGGGTCAGCGAAACGGTTGATCGCCTCGACCAGCAGGTAGAAGCCGATAATGAGCAAAGTCGTGAGATTGATCAGCGCGGCCACGACTTCGGCTCGGGCATAACCGAAGGTCATGAGCTTGTCCGCCGGTCGGCGCCCAATCCGCCTCGCAAACAGCGCCAGACCAAGTGATGCCGCATCGCTGAAATTGTGCAAGGCGTCGGCAATCAGTGCGAGGGAGCCCGAAAGAATTCCGCCGATGATCTGCGCTACCGTCAGCAGGACGTTTAGAGCGACCGCCAAGACAAGCCGGCCATCGCTCATGTTTTCTTCGCCGTGGCTATGTCCGCCCTGATTACGCGGTGTTGCCATTAGCCAACTCCTTTTGCTGGTTGATCGGTTTTCGTGATGATCTTCGATGAGGCATGCTCAAACGATTTGTCCGAAACTCCCACTTGCCGCGACAAACCTTCAATGCCTCCGATTACAAGGCCACAAACGGCAAACCCACCGAAGAAGGCCAAAAGAGCCGTGCGAAGAGAGAAACTTCGCTGTCCTCTCTCACGGAGAAGCGTTCGGGCCGAAAGGGCAAGGAGAAAGCCTGCACCTGCAGTTACGATCCAAAGAAGGCTCTTTTCACCTAGCTCATGCAGGGACCAAAAGGTCGCCAGTGCCAATATAATGAAAACGAGGGCCAGAATGACCATCGAAACCGTCTGATCCATACGCTTCATGTGAGCGACCCGGTATTTATCGACTGCCTCGGATCCTATAACCATATTCATGGTGACGAGCACAGCAGTCACTATCAATGCTGTAGATGCAGATGTCGCAGCGGCAACGCCCAGCAAAATTCCGTAAGGCAGGATTTCCAGCATCATTGACACTAACACGCCAAGAGCTGTCGCTGATTTATCGGAGTTTGAGCTGCCTGCTCCCTGAATCGGACCGTTTTCAGAATTCCGACTAGTCTCGCTGAAAAGCACAAAAAGCATGCCGCCCGTCAGCATCAAACCCGTTACCGACCAGACCGTTAGGGTAGGTTGTCCTAGCGGAAGAAATTCCAGAACAGCAAGGGCGGCAAGCATCCCCGGAAGGACACCTGATCCGAGCAAATTCTGGAACGGTTGGTAGCGATCCCGAGCCAATCGGATACCGGCGAAAAATCCAGCACTAGCGGCCATCGCCAGCATCAGAACATGCGACAGGTCCTGTGCGGCGAACAAGGTGTCGATCAGGGTCAATCCCGTTTCTCGCCATGGACGGTGCCACGTTCGTCGTGCACATCCATATGCGTATCGCGAAGGATCTGGATACCGCCATAAAGGGCAATGCAGGCAACCGCTATTCCGACGACCAAATCGGGCCAGTTGGCACCGGTAATCAGCACGACGATACCGGCGATGATGATCCCGCCATTAGAAATAAAGTCGTTGAAGCTGAAGGTGGTCGCCGCACGCATGTTGACGTCTTTGTTTTCCATCTTTTGCAACAGGCGCAGGCAATAGAGATTCACCAGTCCCGCGACGAACGCCATGGCCATCATCAACATGCCGCCCGGATCGGAACCTTCCACGAACCGGCGGTAAGCATCGAAAATGACGCCAGCGGAGAAAACCAGCAGCATGATACCGGAAAAGCGCGCGGCTCCGCGCTTCCAGGTCCGGGAGCGACTTAGCGCGAGCAGGCTGAGCGCATAGACGATTGCGTCCGATGAATTATCGAGTCCGTTTGCCAAAAGAGCATTGGAATCGGCGAAATAACCGACCGCGAAGAAGCCGATTGCAATGGCCACGTTAAGCCACAGCACCACCCACAGGGTCTTACGCTTTTCGGGTGAGCCGACATCGACCTCATGCCCGCCGCTCATGCCGCGCTCCCATCAGCTCGCGCCCAGCTTTCTGCAGCGCCTCGCTCAGCAGGTTGGAAGAACTTCATGTCCGCGGTGAAGAGCGGGTTAAACGCTTTGGTCCCCCATTCCTCCCATTTGCTGTCGCCGACGATCGCGATGCGGTCGAAGCTATCCTTGTGCTTCACGTCAAACTTCAAGTCGCGCCACAATCCGCCGACATCCCAGCCGGAAAAATCGGGCGCAAGCTCGATCACCATCGGGACCGTGCCGGTTTCGCGCGACTCTATTCGTTCAAACTGCGGCACAAAGCGATGGTAATCGGATGCTTCGAGCGTTCCTTGGACCCGGATCCGGACCAGCCCATTTTCTTCAGTCATTTCCAACATGATGTTCTCCTTTCAGTCTTCATCAAGCGATATCCGTGAGTTCACGCTGCTCATCACTGGTCACGTTGCGACGGAGGCGGCCCCACCACTTCTCTCGCCAGCTGCGTTCATCACTGGGGCGGTTCAGGACAAGACGCGCGATCGCGGGCAAGACGAACAATGTCAGCGCAGTTGCCGTGATCAATCCGCCAATGACGACCGTAGCCAAAGGACGTTGCACCTCTGCCCCCGTTCCGTTCGCGAGTGCCATCGGCACGAAGCCAAGCGAAGCCACCAGAGCCGTCATCAGCACCGGCCGAAGACGGGCGAGCGCGCCGTCGGCAATGGCTTCATCAAGTGGCATTCCGTTGTCGAGGCGTTGACGGATCGCAGTCATCATGACGAGACCGTTAAGCACCGCTACACCGGACAGGGCGATAAAGCCGACGGCAGCGGAAACCGAGAAGGGCAACCCTCTCAGCGCCAATGCAAAGACGCCGCCCGCCAGCGCCATAGGTATAGCGCTGAACACGGCCAGAGCCGGAACCCAACCGCCAAGTGCCATGAACAGCAATAGCAAAACGAGCGCAAAACAGACGGGAACGACAATTGCCAGTCGTGCTTGAGCTGCTTGCAGGTTCTGATACTGCCCTCCCCATTCGATGAAAGATGCCGGCGGCATATCGACCTGAGCCGAGACTCCTTCCTGCGCTTCCTCGACAAAAGAGCCGAGGTCGCGTTCGCGCACATTTGCCGACACGATAACGAGCCGGCGTCCCTGTTCACGTCGGACCTCGGCGAGACCATCGACCACTTGGAAATCAGCCAATGTCCGCAGGGGAACCGTGACACCGTTTTCAAGCACGATCGGGAGCGCACCGAGCTGGTCGAAATCGTCACGCGTCGCATCTTCGAGACGCACCACGACATCGAACCGGCGATCGCCTTCGAACACGAGGCCTGCCGGACGTCCACCAAGTGCGATGGCGACCGACTGGGCCACGTCTTCGACGGTCAGTCCATATCGCGCGATGGTCGGACGATCGAAAGCGATGTCGAGTGTGGGGAAGCCCGTCACTTGTTGCACCTTGACATCAGCAGCCCCTTCGACTTCGCGAAGGACCCCTGCCACCTCACCAGCGGCCTCGGTTAAAGCGGTCAGGTCGTCGCCATAGAGCTTGACCGCAACGTCGCCTCGGACACCGGCAATCAATTCATTGAAGCGAAGTTCGATCGGCTGGCTGAATTCGTAAAGATTGCCGACGAGACCGCCGAGCGCGCTTTCCATCTCGCCAACTAGGTCATCCTTGGGCAGATCCGGATCGGGCCATTCTTCGCGGGGCTTCAAGATGACATAGGCATCCGACGCGTTAGGTGGCATCGGGTCACTTGCAACCTCGGCCGTGCCAGTTCGCGAAAACACCAGTTCGACTTGCGGGAACTCTTCAAGCCTGTCTTCCACTCGGCGTTGCATTGCTAGCGAACGTTCAAGTGAGGTCGAGGGTATCCGCAGGGATTGCACCGCAAGATCGCGTTCGTCGAGCTGGGGGGTAAATTCGCTACCAAGAAAACCGAACACGAATGCGGCCACAGCGAATATGCCGACGCCAGTCCCGATCATTGGCCACGGTTTCGCGATGACCTTTCGCAGGGCAGGACCATAACGATCCTTCGCCCAACGAACAGGTCTGACTTCCTTTTCGGTCAGCTTCTTGTTTAGCAGCACAGCGATCATCGCCGGAACGAAGGTCAGTGACAGCACAAAAGCAGAAGCTAAAGCGAGCATCATTGTAATGGCCATTGGCGAAAACGTTTTGCCTTCGACACCAGTGAAGGTGAGCAATGGAGCAAAAACGAGGAAAATGATTGCCTGCCCATAAACGGTAGGCTTGATCATTTCCTGGGCCGCGAGGCGTGTTTCAGTCAGCCGCTCGCCCAAAGTGAGCAATCGGCCTTCTCCATGCTGTCGCGCAGCAAGCCGGGCGACGCTGTTCTCAACGATGATGACTGCACCATCGACGATCAGGCCAAAGTCCAGCGCCCCGAGACTCATCAGATTGCCCGAGACACCAAGCCGGTTCATGCCAACCGCTGCCATCAGCATCGAAACGGGAATTACCAGAGCTGTAATGATCGCTGCCCGGATATTGCCGAGCAGCAGAAACAGCACCGCGATTACGAGCAATGCGCCTTCGAGCAGGTTTTTCTCAACCGTCGCGATCGTAGCATCGACAAGTGAGGAACGGTTGTAGACGATTTCGGCCTTCACCCCGTCCGGGAGCGATGCACGCACATCTTCCAGCCTTTCGGCAGCACCTGCTGCGACGGTGCGGCTGTTCTCGCCAGCGCGCATCAGCACAGTGCCGACAACAGCCTCTTCGCCGTTCAGTGAAGCAGCGCCAGTTCGCAGGTCGCCGCCGATCTCGACATTGGCCACATCACCAATTCGGATGGGCACACCCTCGCGGGTCGCGATGACCGCTTCCTCAATATCCGCGATGCTGCCGAGCCTGGCATCTACCCGAACGAGCAGAGCCTCGTCGGCACGATCAACGAAATTGGCACCCGCTGCGAGATTGGCAGCCTCAAGCGCATCGATCAACGTATCAAAGGAAAGGCCGTAACCGGTGAGGCGTGCCGGATCGGGCTGAACGAGGAACTGCTTCTCAAAACCCCCGATCGAATCAACACCGGCTACGCCATCGATGGAGCGCATAAGAGGCGCCACGACCCAGTCCTGCACCGTTCGCAGATAGGCTGCCTTGGCTACCTCGCTGTCCAAACGGTCGCCGCGTTCGGTTATGAAACTGCCGTTGGTTTGCCAGCCAGTCCGCTCGCCCTTGGACGCGCCGCGACCCCCGGGATGCTCATACTCGATCGTATACATTAGCACTTCGCCAAGACCGGTGGAGATCGGCCCCATGGTGGGCTCCGCTCCCTCTGGTAGAGATGCTCCGATCGGTGAGAGCCGCTCATTTACTTGCTGGCGTGCGAAATAAAGATCGGTCCCTTCTTCAAATATCGCTGTGACCTGGCTGAAACCGTTACGTGAGATCGAGCGGGTCATCTCCAACCCCTCGATCCCGGCAAGCCCAGTCTCAATCGGAAAGGTTACCTGTGTCTCGACCTGCGCAGGCGAAAGAGCCGGCGCGCTGGTGTTGATCTGAACCTGGGTGTTGGTGATGTCCGGCACTGCGTCGATCGGCAGGCGCAGAAGGTTGAACGCGCCGTAAATCGCCGCGAATACGGTCAGGACGATGATCGCCCAGCGAAAGCGCACGGCGATATCGAGAACCATCCCGATCAGTCCATGGCGATGACTACCCTCGTCAGCGGTAGCCTCGGTATGATCAATGGCCATGTTCGGCGCCCTCCTTCTCGAGTTCGGCCTTCAGCAAGAAGGCATTGTCGGTTGCGATCTGTTGACCGGGCTCAAGACCGGACAGGATCGTCACCATCCCGGCGGAACGGCTGCCCGTTTCCACCTCGCGCGCCTGAAACCCGCGGCGGGTCCGGACGAACACCACATCGCGGCCATCGAGCACCTGCACGGCATCTTCGGGCACGGCGATCCGGCTCTGGTCCACCTCGCCCGAAGGTCGGATGCGCGCCTGAAGGAATGATCCGGGTTGGAGGCCGGGGATTGCGCGCGTCAGGGTCAGAACCGCCGTTGCGCTACGGCTTTCAGGATCGAGCGACGGCGTAACCGAGCGGACGCGCGCACCAATTTCGCGGCCATCGCCAACAATCAGCGATGCTTCGTCGCCAGGCTGGATACGCGAAGCGTCTTCCGAAGGCAGCGCGACCTCGACCTGAAGGCCGTCAGGATTGACGATCCGGTAAAGTTCCTCGCCGGCATCGACGAAGGAGCCGAGAACGATAGGAGCGGCAGTCACGCGTCCGGAAAGGGGGCTTGTCACAGCGAGCGAACGGCCATCGCCGCTCACACCGGCTGCAGCAACCGCAGCTTGGGCACGACTAAATTCGGCCCGCGCAACATCGAGATTGGCGCGCGCCGCCTCAAGATCCTGCCGTGCGGTTACGTTGGCCTCGAAGAGACGACGTTCCCGGTCGTATGCCGAAGACAATTCAGTCACGCGAGCACGAGCGGAACTGAGCTGAGACGCGAGCGCTGAAGCGTCCGCGCTTTCGATCCGGGCGACGGTTTCACCCTTGCGAACATAATCGCCCAGTGTCTTGCCTACGCTGCGGACGACCCCGCCGGCGCGGGCATCGATCCTGGCGCTGGAGGTAGGGCTGGCGGCAACCGTGGCCGGGAAAACCAGTTCAACCGACGCACCCGTCTGAACAGTGCCTACTTCGATTTCGGCGGCACGTATCTGTCCTTCTTCAATCAGAACAAGCCCCTCGGGCAACTGGATTTCAGTCGCCTCGTCTTGGGGTGTTTTTTCCACTTGTCCTTCGGGCCAGAACATTATCAGCAGCGCTGCTGCCAAGATCACGATCCCGGCGATGATCGCCAGTTTTCTGCGGTTCATTTGGATATTCCTCATTGTGCGGCCAGCCGGATCAATTCGGCGGCGGCCTGTCCGCGGTCTTCCTGGGCAGCGATGAGCGCCTCGCGGATTGCATCACGCGCTTCCGCAGCACTCAGCACCTCGATCAGCGGGAAGCGACCGGCGCGGTAGCCGATACGAACCAGCCGGAGTGCCTCTTCGGCCTGGGGCAGCGATGTCGCGGCAAGGGTCGTGACACGCGCTTCTGCGGCAAGATACTGCCCGCGCGCGCGCGATACCGATTGTTCGTAATCCGCCAGCGCTACCGCCGCGCGAGCATTCGCGGCGCGAAGCCTGGCTTGCGCTGCGGCAATGTTGCCTTGGTTGCGATTACGGAAAGGAAGCGGGATCGAAACGCCAACAAGAAAAGCAGTGTCGTTGCTTTCTTCGAAGCGGCGCACGCCTGCCGAGACGACCGGATCGGGGATACGCAGGCTGCGTTCCCTGTCGATCTCGGCTTCCGCAACAGAACTTTCGGCCTGCGCGACGCGAAGTGC
>JBASAR010000087.1:0-2442 GCA_049650705.1 Pontixanthobacter sp.
CGTCCAAGCTGGGCACCAAAGGCAGCGTGCTCGACGATATCCTCGGCTACAAAGTCGAGGATCACATCATCATGATCCATTATTATAAACCACGCGGCGACGACAAGGAAGCGTGGGACAATATCGATCTGACCGGTTTTCTCGGGCAGAAAATGCAGCTGAAACTCAATTTTCTGTGCAAGGATTCGATCCTGGCCGCACCGTTGGCGATCGAAATCGCCCGGTGCCTCGATCTCGCCAAGACGCGCGGTCAGGGCGGCGTGCGCGAAGAACTCAGCCTGTTCTTCAAACTGCCGCAAACGCAGGGCGGCGCGGTTCCGGTGCACGGATTCGCGCAGCAGCAGGCGATGTTGGATGATTGGCTGGCAAAGGGCGCATGACCCTTCCCACCGATGTGCTGCCATTGCTGCGTGAGCTTGGCGATCTCAAGAGAATTCGATCGGCCGCGCGCGATGGCACTATCGCGACGCGATTGTTCGAAGGCGGGTGGGCGGCATGGCTAAGCGGTGAAAGTAGGGACGATATCGCCTACCGCGCCATGGCAGCGGCTGTCGTCGCGGCGCGGATGGGCGATCTCGACTATGCCAAACTGGGCGAGCTGGGCCTGTCCGGTGCCAAACGACACTCGGCGATGACTGCCGCGATGGACGAGATTGCAGCATCGCTTGATCGCGACTTGATCGAAACCATGAAGGCGCAGATTGCCAATCCGCTGCCATCGGCTGGCGACCTGCCTCATGCACTGACCCTGCTGCGCGATCAGCCGCGAGCCGGCGTTACCGGACCGGGCCGGCCGCGCATCATGTTGCAACCGGAGGAAAACCACGCCGAACACAGTTTCGTCGTCGCGCTTTATGCCGGGTTGCTGGCCCCGTTCTACGACGCCGATCCTTCGCAGGCATTCTGGCACGGGATGATCCATCATCTGCATAGCGCTGCCATGCCCGACGCGGGGTTCACCGGCGAAGTTCTGCTGGGCGACGCGCTCGATCGGGTGATCGAGACAGCCCGCGGTATCGCATTGGCCGATCTGCCCGATCCAATCGCTGCCGAATGCCGCACGCATCTGACCACAATCGCCGACGATGCTACGGCATCCGCGCGCGCCTTCCATGCCGCGGATGTGATCGACCGGGTGATCGAGATCGAACAGCATCTGAAACGCAGCGCAGTGACCATGGATCTCGTCCTCGACGATTACGGGCTGGTTCATGACGGTCCGGTCAAGGCGTTTCACGATCGGGTATTGGCGGAAATCGGCCTGCCGTGACGTTTCGGTCGCCCGTAACCGGCCGCGTGCTTACACGCGATACGCCGCAATCGTTGCGGGACGAAGCAGGCGAACGCTGGCCGGTGGTGGACGGGATCACCTATTTGCGGGCGGGCCGCGAGAGCCTAGTCGCGCGAACGCTCGACTTGCTCGATCGGGGCGAGACGGACGAGGCGCTGGTCGTCCTCCTCGCCGATCAGGACGATTGGTGGAACGGGCCCCAAACGGTACCGAGCGAATTGCGCGAACTCATCCGAAATCGCGATAGGCTGACCCTTCGCGAAGCGATGGCGCTGTTGCGGTTCGGGCCGGTGGCGGATTATTTCGCCCACCGGTGGAGCGATCCCACATATTTGGCCGGCCTTGCGCTGCTGGAAGCGCATTGGAAATCGCCGAAAACCAGCTTCGAACTGGCAGCGGGCATCGGGCATTATGCCCGCGAACTGGATGGCAAGGGGGTACATTGTACCTGCGCCGATGTGGTGTTCGCCAAATGTTGGCTGGCGAAGCATTGGGTCGCGCCCGATGCTGACTATTTGGTGTTCGATGCCGGAAAGCCATGGCCCATTGCGGGCTCCACGTTCGATCTTGTCCATTGTCAGGACGCGTTCTATTTCCTGCCGGATCAGACGGTGGTTGCGGACAGACTGCGCGACATGGTGGCCGAAGGGGGCACATTGGCGGTTGGGCATCTGCACAATGCCGATGTTAATGGTGGCCCCATGGGGCCCGCCCGAACCGCTGACGAATGGGCGGCATTGTTTCCAGATGCACGCATTTACGACGAGCAAGCGCTGCTGTCGGCCATGATGGATGGTGTGGTGCCGGACGCTATCGACTGGTGCGACGACACCGGCATAGAAGCATGGAGCGTCGTCGAAGGCGGCGTCAACCCCCGTGCGTTGACCGGCGGCGTATGTGTGCCGCCCGCGACCGCGCAACTTCGCGCGAACCCGCTGATCGGCGCTGATGGCCCCGCCTGGCCATCGCCGCGATATGAACGGGAATACGCGCCGCGCGCGACCTGGACAGACCGCCGCTTCGTCACCACGCCCGACCGTGACCGCCGCCTGCTCGACCTGCCGGAACGGTGGTAGCCATGCGCTGGGGCATTATCGGTTTTGGTTGGGTCGCCCGCGATTTCGTTGCGCCGGCGATGTTGGCGGAAGGAC
>JBASAR010000088.1:0-20764 GCA_049650705.1 Pontixanthobacter sp.
CAGCCTCTCCGCCCGCCCGATGGGCCGCGTGATCGAACCGTTGGCGCAGATGGGGGCGCAGATCGACGCTGGAACTGGCGGCACATTGCCGCTCACGATCCAGGGTTCCCTGCCCGCCGTGCCGATCGCCTACCGCCTGCCGGTCGCCTCCGCCCAAGTGAAGAGCGCGGTCTTGCTGGCGGGAATGAACACGCCGGGCATCACCACCGTCGTCGAACCGGTCGCCACGCGCGACCATACGGAGCGGATGCTGCAGGGCTTCGCCGCCGATCTGACCGTGGCGGAACAGGACGGCGAACGGCATATCGCCATCCGCGGCGCGGTCGATCTGGTGCCGCAGGACATTACCGTGCCGGGCGACCCATCCTCCGCCGCGTTCTTCATCGTCGCGGCTTTGCTGGTCGAAGGGAGCGATTTGACCATCGGGAATGTCGGCATCAATCCGACCCGAGCAGGCCTCATCGACGTGCTGCAGGCTATGGGCGGCAGCATCGAATTGCAAAACCGCCGCGATGTGGGCGGCGAACCGGTGGCCGATGTGCGGGTACGCCATTCGCAACTGACGGGTATCGACGTGGATGCAGCCTTCGTCCCATCCATGATCGACGAATTCCCCGTGCTGTTCGTCGCCGCGGCTTTGGCGACGGGGACGACGCGCACGAGCGACCTGCACGAATTGCGGGTCAAGGAATGCGACCGGCTGGCGGTGATGGCCACGGCGTTGGCGGCGGCGGGCGCGCGGGTCGAGGAGTTGGACGATGGTTTGGTCATACACGGCACAGGGGGAAAGGCGTTGCGCGGGACCGGACGCGAGGAAGTGGCGACCCATCTCGACCACCGGATCGCCATGAGCATGGCGGTCGCGGGCTTGGCGAGCGTGGACGGCGTGACCATCGACGACACGCGCCTGATCGGCACCAGCTTTCCAGGCTTCGTCGAACTACTGGAAGGTGTTGGACCGTGATAAACGACATGCACACATCGTTCCTCTCCCCGAACCGCGACCGCGCTTCTTCGCTTATCACTCCGAAAGTAGATTTGACCCCGGATCATGTCCGGGGCGACGGAAAGGCGCTTATATTATGATCATCGCCGTCGATGGGCCGACCGCATCGGGCAAAGGCACCCTCTCGAAACGCCTCGCCGAGCATTTGAATGTGCCGCATCTCGATACCGGCCTGCTCTATCGGGCGGTGGGGTATCAGGCGCATCTTAACGACGGCGACCCCGACAACTCGGATGACGCCCTTGCCGCCACCCGCTTCCCGGACGATCTGCTCGCCGATCCGGCACTGCGCGATGAAGCGACCGGTGCGCTCGCCAGTCGCGCCTCCGTTCATCCGGCCGTTCGCCGGGCCTTGTTCGATCGGCAGCGTGCGTTTGCAGCCCAAACCGGCGGCGCGGTGCTGGACGGACGCGATATCGGCACCGTCATCGCACCCGACGCGGACGTGAAGCTGTTCATCACCGCCAGCGTGGAAGCGCGGGCGAAACGGCGGTTTGCCGAAATGCAGGCGCGTGGGGCCGCCGTTACGCTGGACGCCATCGCCGACGATCTGCGCCGGCGGGATGAACGCGATACGCAGCGCAAGGACGCGCCTTTGGTCGCCGCCGACGATGCACTGGTCATCGATACATCGGCAATGACGATCGATGAAGCCTTCGCCGCCGCCCTCGTCGCGGTCGACGCCGCCCGGCGATAGGCCGCGGCGCTTTCCTGTCCTACATTGCGATCCTGCCCTACATTGCGATCTTGCATTATACAGTCCGCATTTCGACGACGAGCGCATACGAAACCTTGCGAAGGCAAAGGTTACAAACGGCATCATCGATACGGCGCTTTTCGTGTTGTTTCACAAGTGTTTCGATCCCCCCGGAACTTTTCGCAAACACGGGGTTCGGTGTCACATCGATCGGCGTTGGCGAGCGTATTACGCTTGCCATTCGAACCCCGTTCACCTACGCGCGCCGGGTTCGGACAGGCGGCAACGCGTGGCGAACCTCTACCGATCGGCATTCGGCCGTGGTGGAGATCTACGGCCTCTTGGCCCGCATACCGGCAATTCCGCCGGCGCGGAGAAAAGACCCCGGGACGAGTGTTTGCTCCAACCCGGCGGCCGGTAAAACAAACGCATGGGAAAACCCACACATATGGCAACTTCAGCCAATCCTACCCGCTCCGATTTCGAAGCGATGCTCAATGAACAGCTCGGCGGCGCCGAAGATGGCGGTTTCGAAGGCCGCGTCGTCAAAGGCACGGTCACTGTCATCGAAGGCGGCAAGGCCGTCGTCGATGTCGGCCTCAAATCCGAAGGCCGCATCGATCTCAAGGAATTCAGCCGCGGCGAAGACGATCACGGCCTGTCGGTCGGCGATGAAGTCGAAGTCTATGTCGACCGGGTCGAGAACGCCGATGGCGAAGCGATGCTCAGCCGCGACCGGGCCCGCCGCGAAGCCGCCTGGGATAAACTCGAAAGCGAATTCGGTGAAGAAGCCCGTGTCGAAGGCCGTATCTTCGGCCGCGTGAAAGGCGGTTTCACCGTCGATCTCGATGGCGCCGTCGCCTTCCTGCCCGGCAGCCAGGTCGATATCCGCCCCGTCCGCGACATCACCCCGCTGATGGATATCGAACAGCCGTTCCAGATCCTCAAGATGGATCGCCGCCGCGGCAATATCGTCGTCTCCCGCCGTGCCATTTTGGAAGAAACGCGCGCCGAACAGCGCAGCGAACTGATCGAACAGCTGACCGAAGGCCAGGTGATCGACGGTGTGGTCAAGAACATCACCGATTATGGCGCGTTCGTGGATCTCGGCGGTATCGACGGCCTGCTCCACGTCACCGACATGAGCTACAAACGGGTCAATCACCCCAGCGAGATCATCGAAATCGGGCAGACCGCGACGGTACAGATCGTGCGTATCAATCAGGAAACGCAGCGCATCTCGCTCGGCATGAAGCAGCTGGAAAGCGATCCGTGGGATGGCGTCAGCCAGAAATATCCGGTCGGTGCGAAGATGACGGGTACCGTCACCAACATCACCGAATATGGTGCTTTCGTGGAACTGGAACCGGGCATCGAAGGACTGGTCCACGTCTCCGAAATGAGCTGGACGAAGAAGAACGTCCACCCCGGCAAGATCGTCAGCACGAGCCAGGAAGTCGATATCGTCGTCCTGGAAGTCGACAGCGAAAAACGCCGCATATCCTTGGGCCTTAAGCAGGCGATGGGCAATCCGTGGGAAGATTTCGCGGACAAGAACCCCGTCGGCACCACCGTGTCGGGCGAAGTCAAGAACGCCACCGAATTCGGCCTGTTCATCGGGCTCGAGGGCGACGTCGACGGCATGGTCCACATGTCCGATATCGCATGGGGCATTTCGGGCGAAGACGCGCTGGCATTGCACCGCAAGGGTGAAGAAGTCGAAGCCGTCGTTCTGGATGTCGATACCGACAAGGAACGCATCAGCCTGGGCATGAAGCAGCTGGAAAAGGGTGCCCCGTCCGCGGATGGCGCTGCCGGCGGCGGGTTGAAGCGTGGCGACGTTGTCACCGTGACCGTGCTGGAAGTGCGCGATGGCGGACTGGAAGTGCAGGCGGGAGACGACGGCGCGACCGGCTTCATCAAGCGTTCCGACCTCGGCCGCGATCGCGACGAACAGCGTCCCGACCGGTTCCAGGCCGGCAACAAGTTCGATGCGATGGTCACCGGTTTCGACCGGTCGAAGAAGCCCAACTTCTCGATCAAGGCGCGTCAGATCTCCGAGGAAAAGGAAGCGGTGGAACAGTTCGGTTCGTCCGATTCCGGTGCATCGCTCGGCGATATTCTCGGCGAAGCGTTGAAGAAGGGCGAATAAGCCTCCTTCGCCATTCTGGGATCACAAAGGCCCGTCTTTCCTCACGGAAAGGCGGGCCTTCCCTATTGCAGCGCCTGCGCATAGACTGTGCCTATGCTACAGATTCACCAGTTCCCGTGCCTGTCCGACAATTACGGCTTTTTGCTACACGACCCCGAAAGCGGCCAGACCACCTGCATCGACACACCCGATGGCGATGAATACCTCAAACAGGCCGCGGCGAAGGGCTGGACCATCAGCCACATCTGGAACACGCACTGGCACCCCGACCATGCCGGCGGCAACGGCGCGATCAAGGCGGCCACGGGTTGCGAAGTGATCGCCCCTGCAGAAGTCGAGCGGATCGCGAAGCCCGATCGTGTCGTGGCGCATGGGGACACCGTGTCGCTTGGCAAGTTCGTCGCCGAGGTGATCGATGTCAGCGGCCATACCAACGGTCACATCGCTTACCATCTACCCGATGCGGGCGTGGCGTTCGTAGGCGATGCCGTTTTCGCATTGGGCTGCGGGCGGATGTTCGAAGGGGAACCGGACCAGTTCTGGGCCAGTTTGGAACGGATCAAGGCTCTGCCGCCGGAAACCATGCTCTATTGCGCGCACGAATACACCGCCGCCAATGCCAAGTTCGCGGTTCACGCCGATCCGGAAAACACCGACTTGCAGCGATACGCCGCCGAAATCGCGGATAAGCGCGAGCGGGGCGAAGCCACGGTACCCACGCGGCTGGAACGCGAGCTGGCGACCAATCCCTTCCTACGTGCCGATGTGCCGGCGCTGGCCGCGGCATGGGGCGGCGACACGCCCGCTGAAACCTTCGCCGCGCTCCGGGCGGGAAAGGACGCGTTCTGACGACGATGCAGGCTTTACGCGTCGAAAGGTTGAGCGACGACCTGTCCGGCTGCGCCTTGCGAACGGTGGACAGACCGATACGACAACCGGGCGAAGTTCTGATCGAGGTGCGGGCCGCGGCGCTCAATTTTCCCGATCTGCTGATGACGCGGGGCGCATATCAGTTCAAACCGGAACCGCCGTTCACCGCCGGAATGGAATTGGCGGGCCAGGTTTGCGAAGCGGATGCGCAAAGCAAGTTCGCCGTAGGAGACTGGGTCGTGGGCGGCGCCAAAACCGGCGCGATGGCTGAATTTGCGAGTATTCCGGCTGGCAAACTCCGCGCAGTTCCGTCTGGCCTATCGTTCGAAAAGGCCGCTGCGTTCGGCGCCGCCTACACCACCGCCTACACCGCGCTCGTCGAATTGGGCGACCTGCGATCCGGGCAGTGGGTATTGGTTCATGGCGCCAGTGGCGGCGTCGGGTTGGCGGCGGTCGATCTTGCGAAAGCCATGGGCGCGCGGGTGATCGCCGCAACGGGTAGCCCGCACAAAATAGAGGCGATTGCCGCGCTCTACACCCCGCATGCCGTCATTCACGCCGATGGACGGTTTCGTGAACACATCACCGATATCACCCAAGGGGCGCTGTGCGATATCGTGTGCGACCCGGTCGGTGGCGACGTTTTCGAAGAAAGCACGCGCTGCGTGGCATTCGGGGGAAAGCTGTGCGTCATGGGTTTTGCCGGCGGGCGAATTGCCGACGTCGCCACCAATATTCCATTGATCAAGGGCTTCTCGATCGTTGGTGTTCGCGCGGGCGAATATGCACGGCGGTTTCCGGATCGGGGCCGTCATATCGCCGATACCGTCGGTGCCATGGCCGGTAATAGAACGATCGATCCGGCGATCGATCGGGTGATTGCACTCGGTGATTGGAAGGATGGGTTCGACGCGATGGCGAACCGCAAACTGGTCGGTAAAGTGATCGTCAAGCCGTAGGCCGGTGAACGACCCCGTGAATACCACGGTTCAAATTTGGGAAATGAGCTCGTCTGCCAAGCGGGCATCGGCAACGTCGGTATGTTTTTGCGCGATCAGATCTTTCGACGCACGCGTGGCGGCCATAGCGACGCGGCGTCGGACATCGGCGACGGCATCGCGCTCGGCCGCAGCGATCTTGTCTTCCGCCATACGGGTGCGGCGTTCGACCATTTCGCGGCTGTCGCTTTCCGCTTTGGCCAGCAGACCATCGGCTTCCTTGCGCGCGCCGACCATCATCGCTTCCGCATCGGTCTCCGCGTTTTTGATCTTGGCGGCGTATTCGTTGCGCAGTTCTTCCGCTTCGGCGCGGAGTTTCTTCGCATCGTCCAACTGTTCGCGAATGGCAGCAATCCGGCCATCGAGCCCACCGACAATCATGCCGGGCACTTTCTTCCACAACATGATGGCAATGAGGACCAGCATGGAAAGCGATACCCAGAACGTCGTATCCAGACCGAACAGCGTCGGACCGGGATCGTAAGCGATTTCGGTCGCAGCGATGGCGAACATGATGGGATCAGGCATGGGCCAATGCTTTCTTCACGGCTATGTCGGCATCGGCCCCGGTGACCTGCACCCCGGCCAACTGGCGAACGATGTCCTGCGCCGCGTCGCTTGCAACCGCTTCGATTTCGGTAAGGGCGGCGCGGCGGGCCGCGACGATGTCCGCTTCGGCAGCGGCCAAACGAACGTCCAGTCGTTCCTGCACTGCCGCCATTTTATCGGCGTTGTCGTTCGCCGCCTGTTCTTTGGCCGTGACGATGACCGCCTGCGCATTGGCACGATTTTCGTTCTCGCGCTTGCGCCAGGCTTCCTCTTCCTCGTCCGCAGAACGGCGAGCAGCATCGGCAGCCGCCAGATCGGCAGCGATCTGATCGTCGCGTTGCGCGATCGTATCCATCACACGTGGTACCATGCCCCGCCCGACCACGAAAAACACGAAGCCGAAAGTCACCAGCAACCAGAATATCTGGCTGGAATAGGTGTCCATAATCTGTTCGATTTGAGGCATCGTGCAAGTCCCGCTTTACCGTTCAAACGCCGAAAAAGGCTGCGCGTGTTGAACAGCGCAGCCTTTCGGTGTCGATCAGGCGAAGATCAGAAGTACGGCGATAACGAAGCTCAACAGGCCCAGAAGTTCCGCACCGGCAAAACCGATGAACAGGCGGCCCTGTTGTGCGTCGGCGGCGCCGGGGTTGCGCAAGGCGCCATCGAGGAACGATCCAAAGACGTTGCCCACGCCCAATGCGGCAAGACCCGCTCCGATGGCTGCGATTCCGGCACCGAGTAGCTTTGCTGCTTCTGCGTCCATTTCAATTACTCCTAAATTTCAGATGTTGGGATTTTAAAGGGGTTGGGTTTAGTGAAGATTTTCGGCGTCGTTTATATACAACGACGACAATAGGGCGAAAACATAGGCCTGAATACCAGCGACCAGAATTTCCAGCGCGCTGATCCCGACCATCAAGATGAAGGATGGCAGACCGACCAACGCCGCGAAACCGAGGCCCGCATTCGATCCCGATATGACGAAGCTGGACAACACCTTCAACAGGATATGCCCGGCCATCATGGCGACGAACAACCGCAAGGCGAGGCTGAAAGGGCGAACCAGAAACGAGATAAGTTCGATCGGGAACAGGACCGGCACCATCAAGGCGGGCGTTCCATGCGGTACGAACAGGCTGAAGAATTTGAACCCGTGTTTCGCGAAACCCACGATCAGCACGATTGAGAAGCTCAGGATCGCGAGCACCCCGGTAACGGTAAAGTGGCTGGTGAACGTGAACGGGTGCAACCCGACCACACCCAACGGCAGCAGGCCGAGAATATTGGCGAACAGGATGAACATGAACAGCGAGAAGATGTAGGGCACGTATTTGCGCCCCGCCTTGCCGACATTCGCTTCCAGCATGTCGTCGATGAAACCGGTGAAGCTTTCCACCATCATCTGCCACCGGCCGGGCACCAGTTCGCGTTTCATGCCGCCCGCGACGAAGATCGTCAGCAGGACGGTCGTGATCGCCATCCACAGCGCACTGTTGGTGAAGGCGATGTTGTATCCCGCCAGTTCCCACCCTTGCGAACCCATCAGGGGTTCGATGTGGAACTGGTGCATCGGATCGACCTTGCCAGGTTCGGTTGCCACGTCTCAAACGCCCCTAAGCGTGGCGAACGATCGTCATGTCGAACATGTGCTGCAAGACCATCAGTCCCGCTCCACCGTATCGACAGGCGTGTTCGCCATTCGGAAAATGTTTCTGAAAGCGACGCCAACCCCTAGGAACAGCATCACCAACAGACCCCAGGGCGCTGTACCGGCGAAATAATCGATAGTTCCGCCGATAATCAGTCCGCCGAGCACCCCGCCGAGCAAATCCGCCAGAACCCGGTTGCCGGCACGATGGTTCGCGTCGGCACCGGTTCCCTGCGGACGGTTGCGTGCAGTCTCTCGGTTCTTCGCAGCGGCAAGCCGTGCGTCGAGCGAAGTGATGCGCGCATCCTCGGCGATGGGTTCCCGTGCGGGCTTCTCGTCGCTCATGCCATGGCTCCTTCAATCGGGGTCGCGGCACGGGCAAACAAGCCGCCCGCCGAGGGCGTGGACCCATTAGGCGGGGGGTATGTTCAAGTCAACCGCCCGAAGAAGCCGGATCCGGCTCGATCAGACCCCGACGCAGCGGGCATCGCGCTGCGGCGGGGCATCGGTGCGGGTTTGCCATCCGCCGCTGGGTGCCTGATATTTTTCCCCCGGTGCCGTACGCGCAATGGCGAGACAGCCTGCGGTGAAGGCATATTCCTCCAACGTGGAACTCGCCGCCTTCGCACGGTCGGCATAGACCGCGCGGCGCCGGATGTTGATATCGCGCACGACGCGCTGCAGTTCCGCATTTTCCGCGCCGACAATGCCGAGATAACCGTCCATCTTTTCGCCGACCTTTCCAGCCGCGCGCGCCTGCGCATAACCGGGATCGCGCTGCGCCAAGGCCGCACCCGCCATGCCGCCGAGAGCGAGGGCGGCGGCGATCGAAAATATCAGTGTCTTGGTTATCATGTGTTTTCCCCCTGACCCGATTGGTCAGAATATATCGGCATTCTCGTCGATCGTGTTGCCGGCATCTTCCGCCAGACGATAGATTACTTCCTGCGTGATGTTGATATTCAATTCGATCACGATCGGTTCCGAAGGTGCGTTGACCGTCACGCATCCGGTCATTGCCGTGGCCATGATCGTTACGATGCCGGCTTTTGCAACATCCTTTATTGTCGGCCGAACCGATTTGGCTTTGGTCATGGCATGTCCTCGCTGTCTGGGGTCTGAATGGGTTGCCGATCGGCTGGCGGTACGGTTTGAGTCGTTGAAGGCGTTACCGGTACGAAGCGGGTGCCGTCATCGCCCAACAGGCCCAGTTCCCGCGGGTCGCGCACCGCCGCCGGATCGTAGATGGATCGCAGGCTGCCCATCAATTTGTAGAACGGCGCGCGGATGTTCACGTTGAAGCGGATGGGCAGCTTGGCGATACGACGGGTGATGAAATTGCTCAATGTGCCCGGCCCCTGTGTCACACCGTCGAATTGCAGGCGGGTGAGGATGTCGCCGGTCAGCGGCCCGTCCACGGATATCTGCATGCGTTCGTAATCGAGGCTGCGCAGCGTCTGGAACGCGTAATTCACGATCGGCGTCAAATCTTCGTAAGTCAGTTCGCCGACATACGACACATTGCCCCCCGGCGGCCGCGAGACGAGCCGCCCGCCCTCGATCCGGCCGAACCCTTCCTCGTCGAACACCAGCGGCATTGCGCCATCGAAGATGCCCGACGCCGCGATATTGCCGAGTTCCAGACTGTCGACGAATTGCGCCGCATCCAGTCCTTCGACCTCCAGCAGATATCGCCGCCGCTCGGCCATGCCCAGATTGAGTTCTACCGGCCGCAGATACAGCGTGCCGCCCATGAACGGCCAGGTACCTCCGGTCACGCCCAGAAACTGTCCCTCGCGCAGGCTGAAGGCGACGGAGCCGTCATTGACCTCGATCCCCGGATTGATCGATGCGACGGCGATGCGCTGATCGGTCGCGGTCGTCAGGCCGAGCAGATCGGTGAAGCGTACCGTGCCCGACGCGCCGCGCACCGGACCGAAGGCAGCCGCCAGATCGAGTCCGTTGGAACGGAATGCGCCCGACGACGTCACGCCGTCCCCATTCCAGTCGATCCGCCCGGTACCCGTCACCGTCCCGTCGACATTCGCCACCACGCCCAACAATGCAGGCGCCAGCATGTCGGGCTGCAGCGCCCTGTCGAACACCAATCCGGGCACGTCGAGATCGGCGAAACCGGCGCCTGCCGAAAGATTATGAGTGATCGCGACATCGGCCACGGGTCGCGCATCGGTCGGGGCGAGCATCCGCGCGCCGGCGGTGATCACATCGTTCTCCAACCGCAATGTGCCACCGGTCGCCGGCAAGGGCACGAAACGGTCCGTTTCCGCGCGGTCGAACAGGGTGAACGTCGCATCGTCAATCGCGAGCACGCCATCGGCATAGCGCCACGTCCCCTGCGTTTCGCGCAAATCGAGCGGCACGGCGGTAATCGCGATGTCGGCATTGTCGAACGTGCCGCGAATGTCGCGGCCGAAATCGGCTTTCAGTCCGGCAATGTCGAACCGCACCGCCCCATCGCGCGGGCCCAGTATCACTGAAAGATCGCGGATCGATGCGCTGCCGGGGTAGGCGAACCCCGCCGCGCCGCTGGTCAGTCGTACCGGCGTTCCCGCAAGCGTTCCGGCAATCGCCAGCCGGGGTGCCCCCGCCGCCAACGTCAGCTGACCGCCGGCATAGCGCAGGATCGGCTTGCCGGGTGCGGGACACAGGGTGAGGACACGCTTGTCGATCGTCAGATTGGCGTAGGACAGGCGGTCGAACGCGATGTCGGTACAACTCCGCCACAGGGTCAGCGCGCCGTCGGCGGCGTAGCGGCCTTGTATCGGCAATCGCAACTCCCGCGCCGCGCCGCCGGGCAATGGTCCACTGGCAACGATAGTACCGTCGAAATCGTAACCGCGGGCATTCTGGGTCACGCGCAGTTCGGGAATGCCCAGTCGGCTGCCGCCCGCGACGTAGTCCTGCATCGTCATGCGGAAAGTCGCCTGCCCCCCGTCCTGCTCCATCCGCCCCGCGATGCGCGGCAGATCACGACCGGACAATCGAAAATTGCCGGACAGGCGCGGCAATCCTTCCCCCATTTTCGCGTAGGACAGGCGCGATAGCGCCAACACAGGCTGCCCGCCGGCATTGCGCAGCGTCGCCTGCGGTGCGACGACCGAAAGGGCCCTGTCGGAAAGCCGTACGATCGCCGATCCACGCAACCGGCTGCCGCGTGCCTCGCGCACCAATGCCGGCCCCATTCTGCGCAACAACGGCGCCACAAGCGTACCCTGTGCAGCTTGCGCCGCGGTGTCGAAGGATCGTGCGATATCGGTGTCCGGCACGATGCCCCGCGCGGCGTAGTCGACATCGCTTTCCAAACGCGCAAACCCGTCCGCCGCGCGCAGGATACCCGTCAGATCGATGGTTTCGACCGTCCCTTGGGCTGACTGCAGGCCGCGCCCGGTCACATCGAATCGGGACAGCAGGCGGCCGTCCGAGTAGGAAAGCGATACCGGCCCGGCAAAGGCGCGAAGGCCAGTAGACCCCGCCATACTCCGTCCCCCGGCCATCCGCCCTTCCGCTCGCAAAGCCAGCGTATCGAGCGCCAAGGCCGCATCGACGTCCCATGCCAACCGCCGCATCGCGATGCCGGCCCCGGTGCATCGTGCAGCGGCGATACGCAGCGGACCGTCCAACGCGAATTGTTTCGGCGTGTAGGCAAACGCGCCATAGGCGCTGGCGTCGCTCGCTTCGCAGTCATCCACGGCGAGCCGGGGTCCCACCGCCGCCAATGTGCCGGCAAATCGCCGGTCGAGCCGCCCCGTTCCGTCCAGTTTGACGCCGACATTACCGAAGGCACTGTCAATCCGGGCCCGTCCATCGCGGACGGCAAGCTCGAACGACGGCAGTTCGCCGCCGTCATCCTCGCCGAATAAAAGGGGGTCGAGCGCGCCGAAAGTCAGGCCGTCATCGGCGTAATTTCCGTAAAGGCGTGGCCGGATCAGCGTGACGCTGTCGATCTTCGGTACCCCGAAACCGAATGCCAGATCTACGATCACGCGTTCTACCGTCAGATCGGGGGCTTCCGCATCGCCGATCACGATATCGCTCAATATCTGGCCTTCCGCATCCAGCCGCTCGATGTCGTAGGTGGCTGGGATACCGAGGCGCGCCAGTTCCTGCCCGATCAGGTCGCGCGCGATGCGTTCGCGTTCGAACCAGCCGATGACAAGCGCCGCGACCAGCGTGACGAGAAGCACGACCAGCCCCCGCCCCAAGGCGAAACGCCATCCCCGGCGGCTGACTTTCGTGGGCGGTGCGACATTATCGCCGGCCTCGTCATCGTCATCGATCGAAGGTGCCGTAGCCATGGCGTTGCCACTTGCGCGCGGGCGGTTGGAAAGGCAATGATTTGATCGATGGCTACGCAATCGGAAAAGGCGGCGAAACACGATGGCGCGGGGCACCGTTCGCGCCTGCGCGAGCGGCTATTGTCCGGCGGGGCAGAGGCGCTGGCGGATTACGAGGTTCTGGAATATCTTCTGTTTGCCGCAATCAAACAGGGCAATACCAAACCAGTCGCCAAGGCGTTGCTGGCACGGTTCGGTTCGCTGTCCGCCGTTCTGAATGCCGAACCCGGCGCGCTGCAATCGGTGCCGGGGGTCGGCGAAACCAGCGCGGCGGCGCTGAAATCGGTGGCGCTGGCGGCACGGCGCATGGCGCGCAGTCAGGTGGTGGAGAAACCCGTGCTCAGCAGTTGGCAGGCGCTGCTCGACTACCTCACCATCGACATGGCGCATCTGACGGTGGAACGCGTGCGGGTGCTGTATCTCGACACGCGCAATCGTTTGATACAGGATCACCATGTCGGCGACGGATCGGTGGACGAAGCGTCGATCCATCCGCGCGAAGTCATCCGGCGCGGGCTCGATATCGGCGCGACTGCGCTGATTTTGGTGCACAATCACCCCAGCGGCAATCCCGAACCCAGCCGCGCGGACATTCAGATCACCAACCGCATTGCCGAAGCGGGCCGGTTGCTGGGCATCACCGTCCACGATCACGTCATCGTCGGGCGGCAGGGGCATGTATCGCTACGCGCGAAGGGGCTGATCTAGGGCGGTGGCATCAGGGCGAAATGCCGTAACGGGCGTAGAATTGGTCGAGATGCGGCATCTGCCGTAATGCCGACGCGATCTGCGCAGCGCCTTCGCGCTGGCCATCCTGCGACAGAATAACGCCGCGCATATAGCGCGATTGCGCCTGACCGGGCTCCAGTTCGAGTGCGGCATCCAGATCGGCGAGCGCGGCGACCCGATCGCCGCGGCGGAGATGCACCAGCGCCCGACTGTCCAACGCATCAGCCGTGTCGCCCGCGCGCTCGACCGCGCGCGTGCATTGTTCGGCCGCATCGTCCAGTGCGGCCGCGTGCAGCCCGCGGAACCAGCAATCGGCATTCAGCAGTACCGCATCGTCGGGATGTTCGGCCAACCGATCGCGAATGATCGCCAACCCTTCGTCGATCCGTCCGGCATGTCCCAGTACGATGGCGCGAGTGCTGGTCCAATAATCGAGATCGTCTTCCGATACCGGCAGCACATCGAGCAGTTCGAGCGCCGCATCGACATCCCCGGCGCGGGCCATCACTTCGGCCCGATAGATCGCGGTTTCATTGTCCTGCGACAGATCGTAGGCGGCTGCCAGATCGGCGATCGCAAGATCGTTTCGTCCAGTGATTTCATAGATATACCCCCGATCGAACAGCAGTCCCTCGTCGGCTTCCATATCGATCACCGCGGTCAGATCGTCGATTGCGCCGCCGAAATCATACACCAGCGTGTTGAACTGCGCGCGGGCCCGCAACGGGCCGAAATCGTCCTCTTCCGCCTGCGCGACGGAGAGGTCGTAAGCGGCGCGTGCCTTCGCCGTGCGTTTTGCAAGCACCGCGGGCTTCAGATCCCATCGCCATTCGATGCCGCCATTCGCTATCACGGCGAGATCGGTCTTCGCCAGGCGCGAGGCCGCCGCGCGTTCGCGGGCGAAGTCGGGCACGGACACTTCGCCAAGTGCGACGATCTTCTTTTCTTCCAAACGCAACGTGCCATCCGTCAGCGACGCTTTGTGGATCATGCGCGTATTGGCGAAACTGTCGTCGAGCTGTTTATCGCCGCGCAGCGTAAAGGCACCGCCATTGTCCGGCAGGATGATCGTGGATGTCGAATGGTTGCGATAAGGGCCTGCGGTCCGCACGGGAATATCGCGCCATGCCGATCGGGCGCGGTTCGGACTGAAGGCGGCCTGTTTCGCTTCCTTGTCGAGGGGCAGGACCATCCGCCCGGCGTCGAATTCGAACAGCGGAGGGGCCACCCCCTTTACCACCATCGTACCGATCGCCAGTTCCGGATCGTACCGGATGGCGATATCGGTGACTTGCCCGTCACTGCCAGACGACTGGCCGAACTGCCGCATCATGGCCCTGCGGGTTTCGGGATCGGCCTCGTCCGCGACCGCGCGAAAACCGGCCCCGACCATACCCGACAACTCCATCCGCATTTCGTATGTCGTGGGCAGGTCTAGTCCGGCGGAATGGTCGACTTCGATAAACACCGCCGCATCGGCCTGTTCATTGAACCGCGCATCGATCGGCGTCAGGTCGGTGCCCCCCGGTGTCAATGGCAGGGCGTAGTGGAACGGGGGCGTATTGCGCAGATTGGCAAGGCGCGATGCGGTGCCCGTCCCGTCGAGCCAATAGTCCACGCCGTCGATTTGGGCGCGCACGATCATATGGTCGAAATTGGCGGGCAGCGGCAGCAATTCGGGCAGCGCACCGCCCCCCCGCGTGGCAACCAGAACCACATCGGATGCAATGTTCATCCGCTGCAGCAACGCGTGCAGCAACACCGATTTCGCCTTGCAATCGCCGTATCGTTTGTCCCACGTATCCTCGGCCGATTGAGGAAGGTAATTGCCGCCATCCAAACCGTTCATGAGGTAGCTGACCTGATCCTGCACCAGCCGCACCGCCATCGCCGTGCGTTCCAGCGGGTCGTCCGTGGCGGCCATGATTTCCGAAACTTCGGCCACAAGGCTGCTTACCCCACCGTCAGTACCGATCTGGGCAGCTTTGCGGTAGTGCGGTTCCATCACGCGGGACAGATGTTCATAGCTGTCGAAACTGCCGACGCGCAGCACCGGCGCGCGTGAATAGCGCGATGGCGCATCCGCCGGCATTTCCGGCCGTTTGGCGATCGGCAGGTCGACGTTGAGATATTCGAACCCGTCGCGAGTCACGAGCGGTGCGATTTCGACCCCCGGTTCCACGCCATAGGATATGCCGGACCCCTTGGGCCAGCTGACGATCGCCCGCCCCATCCCCACGCGATACGGTTCGGGCGGCAGATATTGCAGCGCCTGCATTTCATCGCCCAACGCCTGATCCGCGATCGACGTGCTGTAGGCCAGACGCAGCATATCGCCTTCCTGCAGCCCGGGAACGGCGAGCGTTGCGGTCAGTCGCCCGTCGAGCAAGCGCTGTTCCAGGCCCTGTTCACGGCGCAGCGTTTCGAACCGCACGCCATCCGCGACCAGATCGATGACGCCCGCATCGCGCCAGATTTCCAGCGCATGGATCGTCAGATCGCCCTTGTCGGGCGACCAGTCCATCTGCAGCGTGCCTTCGGTGTTGGCGGCTTCCAGATTGTCGATCCGGACCGCGCGATCCTGATATTCGGTAACGACGCCGCCATCCAACCGATGCTGCCAGTCATACAGCACCTGCGAGGGACCGTCCGCAATGTTGCCAATGTCGATTTCAGCCGTCTGCACCCATTCCGGCGCGGCATCGTACAAAACCGTATCGCCGGCGATGCCGGGCATGGCCCACATTATGGCCGCAAGACCGCCGAAACCCGAAACTGCGCGCATGTTTTGCCCCTGCTCACCGGCCCCCGTGAAGCCGATATTTGGCGCTGCATGACACCACGGCGGTACCCTTGCAATAAGGAACGTGCGGCCGCGCCGATTGCCTGTTGGCGGCCGCCTTCGCCCGGCTTGCCAGGGACGTACCAAAGATTTAGTCGCGCGCTTCGTCGTCCTGACTTTTCAATCCGTGTTCCGGGCCGCCTTTTCGCCCGCCCATCCTGGCCCTCCCCCCATCGAAAGTCCGCTTACCCATGATCTCCCGCTATGCCCGCCAGCCCATGTCCGCCATTTGGGAGCCGGAAGCGCGCTATCGCATCTGGTTCGAGATCGAGGCACATGCCACACAGAAACTGGGAGAGCTGGGCGTGGTGCCGCAAAGCGGGCCGAAGGCGCTGTGGGACTGGTGGGCGACCAACCCCGAAATCGACGTGCCCGCGATCGACGCGAAGGAAGCGGTGCTGAAGCACGACGTCATCGCCTTCCTCGACTGGGTCGCCGAACAGGTGGGACCCGAAGCGCGCTTCATGCATCAGGGCATGACCAGTTCCGACGTGCTCGACACCACGCTGGCGGTACAATTGAGCCGCGCGTCGGACATTCTGCTGGACGATCTGGACGCTCTGCTGGCTGCGCTGAAACGCCGGGCGGAGGAACACAAATACACCCCCACCATCGGCCGCAGCCATGGCATCCATGCCGAACCGATGACCTTCGGCCTGAAAATGGCGCAGGCCTACGCCGAGTTCGCGCGGTGTCGCACGCGGCTGGTCGCGGCGCGGGAAGAGATCGCGACCTGCGCCATATCGGGCGCGGTCGGCACTTTCGCCAATATCGATCCGGCGGTGGAAGATTACGTCGC
Organism: Pontixanthobacter sp.; assembly: GCA_049650705.1. Classification (GTDB taxonomy): domain Bacteria; phylum Pseudomonadota; class Alphaproteobacteria; order Sphingomonadales; family Sphingomonadaceae; genus Pontixanthobacter. The sequence continues at coordinate 16,649 of JBASAR010000088.1, forward strand.
GGACAAGCTCGGCCTGATGCCGGAGCCCGTCTCCACCCAGGTCATCCCGCGCGACCGGCACGCGATGTATTTCACCACGCTGGCCGTTATCGCCAGTTCGGTCGAGCGGCTGGCGGTGGAAATCCGCCACCTTCAGCGCACCGAGGTGCTGGAGGCGGAGGAATATTTCGCGCCGGGGCAGAAAGGATCGAGCGCGATGCCGCATAAGCGCAACCCGATCCTGACCGAGAACCTGACCGGACAGGCGCGCATGATCCGCGCCTATGCCCTGCCCGCACTGGAAAACGTCGCCCTGTGGCACGAGCGCGACATTTCGCATTCCAGCGTCGAACGCTTCATCGGGCCCGACGCGACCATCACGCTGGATTTCGCGCTGGCGCGGCTGACCGGGGTGATCGACAAGCTGTTGATCTATCCCGATCGGATGCAGGCGAATATGGACCGGATGGGTGGATTGATCCATTCGCAGCGCGTGCTGCTGGCGCTGACCCAGAACGGCGTGACGCGCGACGATGCGTACCGGCTGGTGCAGCGCAATGCGATGAAGGTGTGGGAATCGGATGGCGCGCTGTCGCTGATGGAATTGCTGAAAGCCGATGCCGATGTCACCGCCGCCCTCACACCGCAAGAAATCGAGAGCCGGTTCGACCTCGACTATCATTTCAAGCATGTCGACCACGTATTCGAACGGGTGTTCGCCGCCTGATGCCGGATCGTGGGCGCGCACTTCACATTGTCGTGCGACCGGCCTAGCCTGAGGAACCATTCAAACGGGGTTTCACCATGCAAATCGTGCGCACCATCTTCCTGATCCTGCTGTCCATCGCAGTGGTAGGGTTCGTGTTTTTGAACTGGGGCGAAAGCCATCCGGTCCGCATCTGGCCGGGCGGCCCGGACAACACGATCATGTTCGACTGGCCGGTCGGCTTCATCGCGCTGGTGTTCGCCATACTGGGATTTATTCCCGCATGGCTGCTCTATCGCGGCACCAAATGGCGGCTGACCCGGCGTATCCGGTCGCTGGAGAATGCGGCGAAAGCGGCGGCGGTGTCGGGGCATTACGACACCGATCGCGATCCCCTGCATGGCGACCGGGCAGATGCGGGCATCCCCGCGGCCGAAACGGCACTGGCCGGCGACCCCGCCACCACCACCATTCGCCCGGTAACGCAGCGATGAGCAATCCGATCTATCTCGCGCTCGACGTGCCGCAGATCGATGCGGCGAAGGCTTTGGCGACCAAGGTCAAGGGCCATATCGGCGGATTGAAACTGGGGCTGGAATTCTTCTGCGCGCATGGATCGCACGGGGTTCATGAAATCGCGCAGCTCGGCCTGCCGATCTTCCTCGACCTCAAACTGCACGATATTCCCAACACCGTCGCTGCCGCGATGCAGGCGATCCATGTATTGGAACCCGCCATCGTCACCGTCCACGCCAGCGGCGGGCGCGCGATGTTGGAAGATGCCAAGGCCGCGGCGGCGGAGGGCACCAAGGTCGTCGCCGTGACCATGCTGACCAGTCTGGAGCAACGCGATCTGGCGAAACAGGGCATCGGTGGCACCGCGCACGACCACGTCATGCGCCTTGCCGAACTCGCCCACGCGTCGGGTGTCGATGGCATCGTGTGTTCGGGGCAGGAAGTCGGCGCGGCGCATAAGCAATGGAAAGACGGCTTCTTCGTCGTCCCCGGCCTGCGCCCATCCGGTGCTGCTTCCGGCGACCAGAAGCGCACCGTCACCCCCCGCCAAGCCCGCGACGACGGCGCCAGCGTGCTCGTGATCGGCCGCCCGATCAGCCGCGCGGATGACCCATTGCTGGCCGCGCGCGCGATCGAAGCGACCCTGTGAAACCCGCTATTCCCCTGATAGCGGCGCTCGCCGGTTCGATATCACTGGCGAGCGGATGCAATTACAGCGAAATTCGCCCTTCCGCCATCGCGCAGACAGCCGACATCGCGGGTATCGAACGATACGGCCCTATCCGGATGCGCGAGATCGCGCCCGGCATCTGGCAGCATACCAGTTTCCTCGACCTGCCGGGGTTCGGCGCGGTGCCGTCCAACGGAATGCTGGTAGTCGATGGCGATGCATCGGTGCTGGTCGATACGGCGTGGACGGTCGATCAAACGCGCGCCTTGGCCGAATGGGCCGAAAAACGCCTGGGCAAACCGATCCGCGCCGCGGTAATCACCCATGCCCATAACGACAAGATGGGCGGTATGGCGGCACTGCATGAACGCGGCATCGCGACCTATGCACACGCTCTCAGCAACCAGATTGCGCCCGAAAAGGGATTGCTTCCCGCCCGAAACTCTCTGGCTTTCGCGGCGGATGGCAAACTGGCGGACGGACCCATCGCATCGCTGGAGCCAATGACGATATTCTACCCCGGCCCCGGTCATGCGGCGGACAATATCACGGTCGGGGTCGGCGATATGATTGCTTTCGGAGGGTGCCTGATCAAGGGGGCTGATGCGAGATCGCTGGGCAATCTGGCCGATGCCGATGTGGCGCGGTATGCCGCAAGCGTGCAGCGTTTTGCCGAAGCCTTCCCCATGGCCACACGAATAGTCATGAGCCATTCCGATATTGGCGACCGGGCCGCTATCGCGCGCACCCGCTCCTTGGCCAACGAACTGAACGAATAAGGGCCAGCTTCACGTGGCGAAATACATCAAGATTTGCGGCATCAACAGCGACATCGCCATGGCTGCCGCGCTGGATGCGGGCGCTACCCATGTCGGCCTCGTCCATTACGAACCCAGCCCGCGGCATGTCGCGCTGCTCGATGCGGGGCGCCTGCGGGCAATGGCGCGGGGGCGGGCGAAGGTCGTGCTTCTGCTGGTCAATGCCACGATCGAAACGACCGCACAGGCATTGGACGCGGTCAAGCCCGATGTGGTCCAGTTCCATGGCACTGAAACGCCTGGCTGGGTCGGCCTGGTGCGCGCGAAGATGTATCTCGAAGTGTGGAAGGCGCTGGGCATCACGGATATGGATGCGCTCGACTATTCGAGGCGTTATGACGGTTTCGTCGACAGGATGCTGTACGATGCCCCCGCGACTTCGATGCCGGGCGGTACGGGCACCAGTTTCGACTGGTCGTTGCTGTCGCGATACGACCACACGGTACCCTGGGGGCTGGCCGGCGGGCTGACTCCGTCGAATGTCGCGGATGCGATCGCGCAGACCGGGGCGGAACTGGTCGACACCTCCAGCGGGGTCGAAAGCGCACCGGGGGTGAAGGATGCGGATCTGATCCACCGGTTTTGCGAAGCGGCGCGTTCTGCGGCCTAGGCATTCGGTGCCCACCATTCTAAGCCGTTCGGCAGCAAACCCGCCGCAGCCAGCCACCGGTGCGGCCTGAACGGAATTCGACGATGAACGACGCGACCCCCAACTCCTTCCGCCAAATGCCGGATTCGCGCGGGCATTTCGGCGATTATGGCGGGCGGTACGTGGCTGAAACGCTGATGCCGCTGGTCCTCGATCTGGAACGCGAATATCGCGCCGCGCAAGCCGATCCGGCGTTCAGGGCGCAGTTCGACGATCTGCTCGAACATTATGTCGGCCGCCCTAGCCCGCTTTATTTTGCGGAGCGTCTGACCGAGGCATGCGCCGGCGCGCAAATCTGGTTCAAGCGCGATGAATTGAATCACACCGGCGCGCACAAGATCAACAATTGCATCGGGCAGATCCTGCTCGCCATCCGCATGGGAAAGACCCGCATCATCGCCGAAACCGGCGCGGGCCAGCATGGCGTCGCCACCGCCACCGTCTGCGCACGGTTCGGGCTGCCCTGCGTCATCTATATGGGCGCGGAGGACGTGCGGCGGCAGTCGCCCAACGTGTTTCGGATGAAGTTATTGGGCGCGGAGGTCGTGCCGGTCACCAGCGGACGCGGCACGCTGAAGGATGCCATGAACGAGGGGCTGCGCGACTGGGTCGCCAATGTCCATGATACCTTCTACATCATCGGCACCGCCGCCGGCCCGCATCCCTATCCCGAAATGGTCCGCGATTTCCAAAGCGTGATCGGCACGGAAGCACGCGTGCAGATGCTGGACCGGACGGGGCGTTTACCCGACCTGTTGGTCGCCTGCATCGGCGGCGG
>JBASAR010000089.1:0-3917 GCA_049650705.1 Pontixanthobacter sp.
TCTGGGCGATAGCCAGCTTGGCAGCACCTTGTCCCGCGGTTTCCTGCAGGGTTCGCAACTTCTGACGCTTAAATTCTCGCGCAGCCAGGAATTGCAGGCGGACGAGTTGGGCATCCAGTATCTGAACAGCGCCGGTTACGATCCGCGCGCGATGGGCACGGTTCTGCAAAGCCTCGCATTGCAGAACTCCCTCGATGCGCGATTGCAGGGTCGCGATGATGCGCGTGTTCCGGCATGGGCCTCGACGCATCCCGACCCGGCCAGCCGTGTGCAGACGGCGCTGCAAAAAGCCGGGGCCGCAGGGGGTACGACCAACCGGGACACGTTCCTGACCCGGATCGACGGCCTGACATATGGCGATTCGCCCAAACAGGGTATTGTCGAGGGGCGCCAGTTCATCCATCCCGAACTGCGCCTCGCCTTCACCGTGCCGCAGGGCTATTACATGGTGAACGGTACACGTGCGGTGTCGATCAACGGGCAAAGCGGGAAGGCGCAGTTCAGCACCGGGCCGTATAACGGCAATCTTGATAGCTATATCGGCAACGTCTTTTCCGCGCTGAGTTCGCAGGATCAGCAACTACGCCCATCGAACATTCAGCGCACGACGGTGAACGGCATTCCCGCTGCCTATGGTACGGCAAAGGTGAATTCGGGTAACGGAACGGTCGACGTGGTGGTGTTCGCCTATCAATTCGACAACAACACAGCCTATCATTTCGCGACCATCAGCCAGGCGGGCCGGGCATCGGCGTTTACTCCGATGTTCAACTCGCTTCGTCGTATTTCTGCGTCGCAGGCGGCGGCGATCGTGCCGCGGCGGATCGATGTCGTGACGGTGGGGCGGGGCGATAACGTCCAATCGCTGTCGAACCGTATGGCTTACGACAATGGTCAGGTCGAACGTTTCCGCGTGCTGAACGGTCTGGCGTCGAACGACGTGCTACAGCCTGGGCAGAAGGTGAAGTTAATCGTTCGGGGAAACTGATCCGGCTTCGCTTGGACACGAAAAAGGCGGCGGGTCGTGAAACCCGCCGCCCTTGATGTGGTAGACTAATCTGTTAGTCGATCGTTCCGGCTTTGACTTCAGCTTCGCTCAGCTTGGTCGATGCGGTGCCGAACGTGCTCGACAGCTGATCGCCAAGTCCGTCCATCGCGGTGATGGCGGCGACGGCGATAAGAGCGGCGATCAGGCCGTATTCGATGGCGGTTGCGCCCTGCTCGTCTGCGATCAGTGTTTTAAAGAATTTCATGTGTAGTCTCCTGGTTTGGTCTTCGTATCCCGGCCGGTCCTGGTAATCGCGGTTGCGGGTGTTTGGTATATCCGAGGAATAGATTGATAAACGTTTAAGAGCCGGAGGCCCCATCGTCTTCTTTATCCAACGCTTCGGTCGCTTTTCCTTTCACGTAGTTCCATATGCCCGCATCTTCATCGCCAAGTGCTTGAATTGCGCCCATGCAACTGATCGCTAGTAGAGCCGCTATCAGTCCGTATTCAATGGCAGTCGCGCCGACCTCGTCGTTCATAAGTTTTTTGAAGAACGGCATCGGGGTCATGGAAAAAGCCTGTTTCAACGGAATTGACGAGACGACTTCTGGCGGCATCCCGTTAAGAAAAGATTGAAGGAGCGGACAATTCTGCAAAGTTTTCCGACACCCATCCTGGTGGTCGCTGGCGCATTACGCCGCGAAGACGGGCGCTGGCTAATGCAGCGCCGACCCCCCGGCAAGGCGCACGCAGGCTTGTGGGAATTTCCCGGCGGCAAGCTGGAACCGGGCGAAACGCCCCCACAAGCCCTGATCCGCGAGCTGCATGAGGAGGTGTCGATTACGATCGATCCCGCTTCCTGCCGGCCCGCCCGTTTCGCGACTTCGACTGGGGACACGGACGATCCGGGTATTGTCCTGCTTCTTTACATAATCGACGATTGGGGCGGACATGTCCGATCGAACGAGGGTGCGGAATTGAACTGGTATTCCGAAGCGGAGATGGATGGATTGGCCGTGCCCCCTCTCGATCGTGCCCTCATCCGGCAATTGTTCTGCTGATTGGTCCGAATGGTCGCTGCAAAAATTAGGGATCGCCTGTTCCATCACGTTAAGCCGACCATTTATGCCGACCATTTATGCCGGGAGGGGATTGCCAATACCCGGTCGCCCCCGTATGTGCCGGCCCTTCAAGTGCGCCCGTAGCTCAGCTGGATAGAGTACCTGACTACGAATCAGGGGGCCGGAGGTTCGAATCCTTCCGGGCGCACCATTAAATAGGCATCCCGGACGGAGTGCCTTTTTTGTTGGCGGATCACGTAGCGAACCGTCGGAACGCCAATTGCAAAAGGCGCGGTGTTGCCCGATGGGCGTGTCACAACCGCATCCGAACAGGAAAGCCTTTTTCCATGACCAGCCTAATCACGCCCGACGAAGAAGAGGTACGCGGCAAGATCCCCGTGCCCGACAATGTGCAGGATGCGATCCGTACGCTGATCGAATGGAGTGGTGACGATCCCACGCGCGAAGGCTTGTTGGACACACCCAAGCGCGTGGCGCGTGCGTGGAAGGAATATTGCCAGGGTTATGGCGACGATCCGGCCATTCACCTTTCGCGCGTATTCGAAGAGGTCGGCGGATACGAAGAGATCGTTCTGCTGAAGGACATACCCTTCCAGTCGCATTGCGAACATCATATGGCGCCGATCATCGGCAAGGCGGCGATCGCCTATCTACCCAGTAATCGCGTGGTCGGTATTTCAAAACTGGCACGGGTTCTGCACGGGTTCGCCCGCCGTCTGCAGGTGCAGGAACGCCTGACGGCGGAGGTCGCAGACTGCATATGGCACAACCTTGAACCGCGCGGTGTTGCGGTGGTGGTGGAAGCCACGCATTCGTGCATGAGCGCGCGCGGGGTCATGACGCCGGGCGTCGGCATGGTCACGAGTCGGATGATGGGCGTGTTTCTCGACGATCAACGAAGTCGAAAGGAAGTGCTCAGTCTGATGGGATATTAATCAAGTATCGCAAACAACGAAAAGGGCGCCGCAACGGGCGCCCTTCGTCGTCGGAAAGATCGATCCTTATAGCTGGCCGAGCATGTGCTCCGCCGAACTGACCGAGAAATCGCCCGGCGCTTCGACATTCAGCTGTTCGACGACGCCATCGTTCACGATCATCGAAAAACGCTGTCCGCGCTGCCCCATGCCGAAACCCGAACCGTCCATCGTCAGTCCGACCGCCTGTGCGAAATCGGCGTTGCCGTCGGCTAGCATCGTAATGGGGGAGGCATTGTTGTTGTCCTTCCAGGCGCCCAGGACGAACGCATCGTTCACGGCCGTGCATGCGATTTCATCGACCCCCTTGGCCTTCAGATCGGCTGCTTTCTCGACGAAGCCGGGCAGATGCCGCGCGGAGCAGGTCGGCGTGAACGCGCCGGGCACGGAAAACAACGCGACCTTTCGGCCTGCGAAATATTCGGCGGACTGGACCTGTTCCGGTCCTTCCGCAGTAACCTTCGCCATCTTCACATCGGGCAGTCTGTCGCCAACTGAAATCGTCATCACGCAATATCCTTTCAACGTAATTCGTCCGTGCGGACCTTATAGAACCGCGACAGTCCGACGCAACGATCGCATGATATAAAGATATCTTTATATTTGCGTGGACGCGGCGCATTCGTTAGGTGCAGCGCAGCTTTCAGCGCCCTCAAGCTACCGACAGTCGGGCGCGTATGGATCAATACGGGAGACGCCGCATGGCCGACCAACAGGACTACATCATCAAGGACATCTCGCTGGCCGATTATGGCCGCGCGGAAATGAAGATCGCCGAAACCGAAATGCCGGGGCTCATGTCGCTGCGCGATGAATATGGCGAAAGCCAACCTTTGAAGGGCGCGCGCATTACCGGTTCGCTGCACATGACGA